>CAZEOY010000748.1:0-1996 GCA_964513835.1 uncultured Syntrophobacteraceae bacterium | reverse complement strand
GAGCGCCATAGCCCAGACTTGCTTCCGTTATGAGATTCCGTTCGTGGAATGCCGCGGCATGAGCAACATGGCCGGCGATCGTGACAAGAAGCATTGGAAGCTGGATTTGGCTGTCGCACGTTGCTGCGCCGTCGTCCGGTGCTGGATGGAGAGCGACGAATGAGCGGCCTTTCGAAATGACACCCTGAACCGGACACCCAGAACCGGCGTCCCCTCAGGAACCCAAGACATGACCCAGCGTCTGCATCTCGGCTATTCGCCCTGTCCCAACGATACCTTCATCTTTTGCGCCCTGGCTTCGGGCAGAGTCAGCACCCATCCGTACAGCCTGGAAATCACCCTCGCCGATGTGGAGCTCCTCAATCAGAAGGCGATGGGAGCAGCCCTGGACATCACCAAGGTGTCCATCTACGCCATGCTTCACTTTCTCGAATCCTACTGGCTCCTCGGATCGGGGGGAGCCATCGGACGAGGGTGCGGCCCCCTCGTCGTTGCCAGGGAGCCCATTTCACCCGAGGACCTTCGGGGCAGTCGGATGGCCATTCCCGGACGCATGACCACGGCCAATCTTCTCCTCCAGCTTTCGGGCGTGCACCGGGGACCCGTGCACGAGATGGTCTTCGACCGGGTCATGCCCGCCGTAGCCCGAGGGGAAGTGGATGCCGGCGTGATCATTCACGAGGGCCGATTCACTTATCCGCTCTACGGCCTCCATCTGGTGCTGGACCTGGGGGCGTGGTGGGAGCGGGAGATGGGGCTGCCTCTCCCTCTGGGCGGAATTGCCGTCAAACGGGATCTGGGGCCCGGGGTCGCATCGTTCTTCGAAGATAAGATCCGAGAAAGCCTCTCTTTCGCCCGCGCTCATCCCAATGAGGTTTGGCCCTATATCGTGGAAAACGCTCAGGAGATGGCTCCCGACGTCATCCGGAGCCACATCGACATGTTCGTGAACGAATTCAGCATGGCGGCGGGGGAGGAAGGCGAGCGGGCGATCCGTACCCTGCTGGAGGCGGCCGCCCGGCAGCAGAACCGGCCGCTCCCCGCCCTGCCCCTGTTCCGGAGCTCCTCAAAACTCTGATCCCCCAGCGAGGATGAATCCCCATGGAGACCGTCACCCCCCCGTTTGCACTGTTTCCTTACCAGGTTCTCTCAGAGCAGGACTTCAGGACCCTCGCTCTGCTCATTCCAAAGACCCGCGTGCTTCAGGTCCTCGAGCCCATTGCACTTCCGTCATGGGGCGCTTCCCATTTCGAAACGCTGCCCGCGGGGTTGGACGACGGGGAGGCCCGGCAGATCCGCCAGGCGCTGGCCGGCTTCGGCGAGTTCGCCGCCGTCCACCAGGACCACTGCCTGAAGGCGTCCTTCAGCGCCGAATCCCTGCTGCGGCAGAACTGGGAGAGCCGATTCGATATCCAGACGTCATTACGAGGTAGGGGGAAGGAGGGGCCCGACCCTGAGACCCGCAGGTATCTCGAGGCCGGCCTCTTCCTCGAAATGGCCCGGGAGCTGGATCAGAAGCAGACGGATCTTGAAGCGGACCTGGCCCAGGCAGCCCATCTCGAAACCGAGTTCCGCGAAATCCTGGGCATCAGCGAAGAAGAGGATATCCCCGAGGACAGTCTCGAAACGCTGAGCCCTCCGCTGACCACGACCCGGGCTCATCTGTCCTTCATGCTGCCGAAACGCATCGCATGCTGGCTCCGACTGTTTTCACGCACGCACCTGGCGGCCGAACCTTTTGTCCTGTTGACCGTCAACCGGGAAGTCATCGATGAAATCGTGGACAGGGTCGAAGCCTCATCCCGGCATCGGGCCTCCCGCACCGATCTGTTCCAGATTCCGCTGGCTGCTGTCCCGCGCCTCCCGAAACAGCCTGCCGACGATTTTTCAAACAGGCTGGCCTCCATTCTGCCAACAGACGGGTTCCAGGAATATCAACGGACCCTGGCAGCCCTCATTTCCGACCCTCTGAACCAGGAAGCACAGGAAGCCATCG
>CAZEOY010000747.1:0-1998 GCA_964513835.1 uncultured Syntrophobacteraceae bacterium | reverse complement strand
TTGTCGCGGAGAAGCTGGCTGTATAAATGTATCACTGGATTGTTTGAATTGAGGCAGCCAAATCGCCCGGCATGGAAGCGCGGGCATGGAAAAAGACCTCACTACAGCGATGGACCTGCAGATGTCCAGAGTCCAAGAGCCTGTCTCCGTCGAGACCACTACAGCCTGCACCATGGACTGCCCCGACACCTGCTCGTTGCTGGTGAGTCGAGACGCTTCGGGAAGAGCGCGCATTCGCGGCAATCCGGATCACCCGTTCACCCAGGGATTCATCTGCAACAAGGGCAAGAACTTCACCAAGCGGCTGGCCAGTCCGGATCGAGTCACGCGGCCATTGCGCCGGGTCGGGGATCGGTGGCAGTCGATTTCATGGGAGTCTGCGCTGGATTTGTGTGCGCACGCCATTCAGGAGTACCGCTCGGAGCCTGCATCGATCCTCCACTTCCATGGAGAGGGGGCCAAGGGCGTCCTCAAACAGGTGGGCAAGCTCTTTTTTGGGATGCTCGGAGCCAGTCGCATCAAGGGCTCGCTGTGTGACGCAGCGGGGTATATCGCCTCGGTCCAGGATTTCGGATCGCGTCTGAACCATGACATCGAAGATATCCTCCATGCCGCGCGCATCGTCAATTGGGGCAAGGATTTCTCCCGGGGCTCCCTTCACACAGCTTCCATTGTCAAGAAGGCGCGAGGTCGGGGAGCCCGGGTGCTGAGCATTTCCCCCGGAGGCGATGGAAACGCTGGCTTTTCAGACAGGGTCATCCGACTGCGGCCCGGAACGGACCGTCACCTGGCAGCGGGAGTCCTGAGACACTATCTTGAAAAGAGTCGCGTCCCGCCCGGAATTCTCCAGCGTTTATCCGGCTGGGAAGCCTTCCGGGAGCGGATCTTCTCCCGCTCTGCGACTGAATGGGTATCGCCCTGCGAGGTCACATTGAAGGAAGTGCAGGAAATCCTCGACTGGTACACGTCCGAGGGACCGACCGCAACTTACGTCGGGGCGGGGCTCCAGCGCTACTCCCATGGAGGCGAGAACGTCCGTTATGTCAACGCACTGGCCATGCTCACGGGCCACATCGGTCTATCCGGCGGTGGATCGTACTTTCATCTGCATTCCCTCAGGAACTTCAATCTCGACTGGACCAAGCCCTCTCCTCCAATTCCCCGGCGATCCCTGTTCATGCCCACGATCGGACCCGATCTCCTCAAGGCGACCGATCCGCCCGTTCGAATGATTTGGGTCAATGGGTCCAACGTGGTCAATCAGGCGCCATCGTCTCTTGATATCGCTTCCGCTTTTGAGAAGATCCCGTTCAAGGTCGTGGTCGATGCATTCATGACCGACACGGCGGATCGAGCAGACCTCTTTCTGCCCTGTACCCTCATGCTTGAGCAGGAAGACCTGGTGGGATCCTATCTGCATGATTATGTGCACCATGCCGCCCGGGTGCTGGACCCACCGGGTGAGGCACGCACCGATTACCGGATTCTCTCCGAGCTCGGCATGCGCCTGGATCCACCCCTGGTTCTGCCCGAGCCCGACCAATGCTTTGAATGGTCCCTGGAAACGCCTTACCTGGAAATTTCATTGGATGAGCTTCGCGCGAAGAAATCGGTGAGGGCTAGACGGCCCCCGGTCGCTTATGCCGGAATGCAGTTCGATCACGCCGACGGAAGGTACCACCTGCCAACTGCTTTCCATGACGAAGCTCCCCCGCCCGTTGATTATCCACTGCGGTTGTTGACGTTGATCCGGCGAGATCATGTGCACTCCCAGATTCCCAAGGAAGAGCAGCAGATTCCCCCTGTGGTGCGGGTTTCTCCGGACTGCCCCGCTCTGGCGGATCTTCAGCCCGACAAACCCGTGTATCTGGTCTCCCCCCTCGGGCGGATGGAGGTTCGTGTCGAAGTGCAGGATGGCATCCACCCGCAAACGGTCATTTACAGGAGGGGAGACTGGTGGAAGTTTGGGGGAGGCGTCAATCGGATCATTTCCGCCGG
>CAZEOY010000746.1:0-2010 GCA_964513835.1 uncultured Syntrophobacteraceae bacterium | reverse complement strand
CGTGAAATGATCAGGCTCGGGGGCTTCCGGCTCATGGGAAACGCGCCGGGTGAGTCGAGCCGCTTGTTTTACGAACCGCGTGGTGTGGCCGTGGTCATCGCTCCCTGGAACTTCCCTCTGGCCATCTCCATGGGAATGGTTTCTGCCGCCGTCGTGACAGGAAACACGGTGGTCTACAAGCCTGCGTCCCAATCCCCGGTGACGGGCTCGATGGTGATGAGGATCTTCGAGGAAGCCGGACTCCCTGCGGGCGTTCTGAACTTCCTGCCCGGCCCCGGAGGCGAGATTGGCGATGCCCTCGTCACCCATCCGGAGGTGGGTCTCATTGCGTTCACGGGCAGCAGGGACGTGGGACTGCGCATCAACGAGCTGGCAGCCCGGACCGTGGAGGGCAGCCGCGGGGTCAAGAATGTCATCGCGGAAATGGGCGGCAAGAACGCCATCATTGTGGATGCCGATGCAGACCTGGATGAGGCCATCCCCCAGATTCTCCATTCGGCCTTCGGCTACCAGGGGCAGAAATGCTCGGCCTGCTCCCGGCTCATCGTGCTGGAAGAAAACTTCGACCGACTGCTCGCGCGTCTCAAGGCTGCTGCGGAGAGCCTGCGTCTTGGGCCGACCGAGGACCCGTCCAACTTCATGGGCGCCGTCATTGATGCCTCCGCCAAAGAAAAGGTTTTACGCTACATCGAGATCGGAAAAGAAGAAGGCCAGGTTTTGCTGGAACGCCATTTCGGGGATGCTTCCGGCCATTATGTCCCCCTCACCCTTTTCACGGGCATTCGTGCCGAACATCGGCTGGCCCGGGAGGAGATCTTCGGGCCGGTGCTTTCCATCATGAAGGTGCGGGACATGGATGAAGCCATCCGGGTAGCCAATGGAACACCCTATGCTCTGACAGGAGGACTCTTTTCGAGGAGTCCCGCCAATATTGAAAAGGTGAGCCGGGAATTCCGAGTCGGGAATCTCTATATCAACCGCGGCTGCACAGGAGCCATCGTCGGGCGGCATCCCTTCGGCGGCTTCAAGTTTTCGGGCGTGGGCTCCAAGGCCGGCGGCCCCGACTACCTTTACCAGTTCATGGTGCCGCGCAATGTTGTGGAAAATACGATGCGACGCGGTTTCGCCCCCATGGAGCCCAGGTGAAACCGGGTTTGGGAAATGACACTGAAAATGATAATCATCAGTTTTTCCGTTCTCTGTCTTCGAATCGAAAGGCCGGGCGCAATGCACATGGACTGGTGGGATTCGACGGTGTCTTCATGAACAGAAAAGAAACCGGGCATCAACGGGGATGGCCAGACTCACGCACACTCTTCAAGTATGTTCTGGCCCAGATCCCGGACATCGTGATCTTCGTGGTGGTCATGCTGGTGCTTCAGCGATGGCTGGATCTTTCAACCTGGCTTGTGACGCTTCTTATCGCCGGCTGGGTGTTGAAGGACATCCTGTTGTTTCCGCTGCTTCGGCGCTCATTCGAAGAGGGGCGCCGGGAGGATGCGCACCCGATCATCGGCGCACGGGGCGTGGCGAAGGATCGACTCAATCCCGACGGTTACGCATGGGTCCAGGGAGAGCTGTGGCGTGCCGAGTTGGTGGAGGGTCATCCCCCCATCGAGGCCGGCGACCCTCTCACAGTCAAGGACATCCGCGGGCTGACGCTGCTGGTGGTTCGCGACACCGAAAGCCCCGACCAATGAACGGAGCTTCGTCCCCTTCCCCGGCGACGATATGAAAATCCAGCAGGCTCTTCCCCCTCCATCGGTGTGCCGATGCCGTTGGCTCAGGCTCATGGTGCTCCCTTACACCTCCTCACAATGATGGGCATTCCGGAGTCAACCTTTCGGGAGCAATGGGTCAAACACCGCTCGAGGGCTCAGCTGAGGATTCCGCGCAGCGCCCTTACCAGAACCTCACATTGGCCGTCCGTCCCCACAGTGATCCGGAGGTTCTGGTCGATACGCGGCAGGCGAAAATGGCGGACAATGATGGATCGCTCCCGGAGCTTCC
>CAZEOY010000745.1:0-2014 GCA_964513835.1 uncultured Syntrophobacteraceae bacterium | reverse complement strand
CAAATGGAACGGGGGGCTTCTGTCTCCCTCTAAACGGAGGTTGCCGAACGAAGAGGTTTGCCCGCCAGCGGGTTGAAGAGCTTCATGATCGCATACTTCATTACTTCGGTTGTCTTCAGATCCACAACGAAGCCCAGAAGGATGTTTTCGGAGTCCGGTGGAAGCACGCAGGCATTGGAATCGTCAAAAACGAGACCAGTGATTCCCTTGAGCAGCTTCTTCTGATCCATTTTCGACATGCCGACCTGGATCGTTTTCTTCCCGTCGATTTCCTTGATCTCGCCTGCAAGACCGACGGCCTCGATTTTCTTAAGCTTCTCATCGTCCAGATGAATGTTGACATAATAGTCCGCCATGAGAAATCACTCCTTGATCATCAGATTGTGGATTGCCAACCAGAGGGGAGGACCTTTCTGCCTTGTGCGAGGTAAGCCTGAAGCGGAAACGGATTCTCCCTCTCTCCATGAACAGGTGAATGCACTCAGTATCCCTTACTTTGAGATTTTTTTCGCTAGCTCGTATAGTCTACCCGCACTTCCATGTCAAGATCAATAATCAAGAGTAACGGCGCAACACCGCATCAATTCTCGGCATTCATAGCTTCAGTTCTCCCGGTCCACACGATCTCGGCGGCTCAGAATATCAGCACCGCCGGCCGATTCTCGTTATGTTCGCCAGGGCGATCGGAATTCCACCTCCTGGCAAGGTGTGTTTTTGATGTACTTCGACTCTTGCGTAGTGTCTAAATTTGAGTTGAACAGAAAACCAACGTGGAGTCCAACGCGCAGAGGAAGGCGGCGCTGGCCTTTTTCGGATTGGGATTGGGCGTTCGACCTGCCGGATCGGGATAGGGACCATGGAAGAAGACAGCAAGTGTTCGGTACAGAAAAAATGCCCCTCTTGCCATGCCGGACCGGGGTCGTTTCGCCTCCTGAACCCTCGAGGCGAGGAAAGGGGCGGCGTCGTCAATTATTCATACCGTTGCGGGGCGTGCAATCGGTACTTTCGAGAATATCGGATCAACAAGGATCTGCGTATTTGGGGCGGCGCCTGAAGCGGTCCACAACTCGGTTCAGTTGAACCCGGGAAGAAGTGATGGGATAAGGTTGCAGCGAGTGCCCCGTAGTCTGGGTCGTCCGCGAGCGAGGCAGGAAAACGGCCCCGCTCAATGAGGCCGGATATGATTGGCAACTGTTGAAATCTGCTTTCCACCGACCCTGACGCCATTCTGCCAGGACAGGTGAATTGGGTGGGGCACTTCTCATGGGTTTCAACTTGCCGGTATTCATTTGGCGGTTTTCGGAGAGGGCGGAGTCCGGCTTGTGACGCTGCCGATCTGCCGGCTCTGATCTCGTCCCCGAGCTCCATGATTACCCAAAGGCCTACGCCTTCCTCCTTTTACCTTATGACCGTCGCATCTTCATTGGTTCTTTACAAACCGCTCACGAACAGGCAAAACCAATCTACTTTGCTCCAGGAGGGGAAGTGATGATATCGGACAGAAACAAACGGCAAGGCCTGGCGATTGTTTCCATTCTATTGATGCTGACGTTTTCCCCGATCATTGGTTTTGCGACGGCCCGGCAGCCGGATGCCATTGAAGACCCGGCCTTCCCGTCCGAGAAGCGCCCCGATCACGGGGGAGTGTACAACCATTACGCCCGGTTCATCGCAGGAATGGCCGCTCCGCAAGGCGAGTTGGCCGCACTTCAAAAGAGGCCGGCATGGGTGGAGTATTCCCGGTTTTTCGACCAAAACTGGAAGAATCTGAATAAAAGGCTGCTCATGCCCGAACGACAATGGGCTGAGAGGGAACTGGGGGCTGCCGCCTCATCGGACAGCACCGTCTTCTATCCATTCAGCGGGCCGGATTTTGCCAATGTCAATGCCTTTTTCCCTCGAGCCCGGACCTACGTTCTGGTTGCCCTGGAGACGCTCGGAGAGATCCCCGAGTTCACCGACATGAGCGATGGGCAGTTCAAGTCCTATCTCCAATCCATGAAGAATTCCCTCC
>CAZEOY010000744.1:0-2016 GCA_964513835.1 uncultured Syntrophobacteraceae bacterium | reverse complement strand
CATGGGTCTTTCCTCCCTTCTGCAAACAGTCTATTAACATACGTGTTTGTACGTACTTTAAGATCCATGCAGGTGTGCAGCAATGATCACTATTGACCATATTGATGTGGCGGCATCTGTTTACCCAGTTCCCCCGCGAAGAAGCGGGCAGCTGAGCATGGAGCGGCTACCGGTGTCGCGGCCTGGGAAGGATTCCGGCTTCACCCGTATCGAAAGGCATCCGGCCGAGGATCACACATGATCTGACGGCCTTTCTTCCGGCGACCTTTCAATGCAAGCCTTCCATGAGCTCAGACATTTCGCTTGTTGCGCTCGTTGCGCGACATACGCTTCCATTCCGCACCCCTTCGACCCTTGCCCTTGCTTTTCCCACCACCTTCCGGCCGTTCGCCGAAAGCATCCCTCAGGTGTTCCATTTCCACCATGTAAGAGCCGGGGGTCTTCGAGACGGCGGGTTTTGAGGGTACCGTCTCCTTTTTGCTGCGACCGGAGAGCTCCTGGAGCTTCTCTTCGCTCATGAGCGGGAATCGAAGGCACTGGACCGGCAGGCTCTCAACCAGGTACAGCCCCGCACCTGCGAACCTGAAGACGATCCCCTCGGCTGCTGCAGCATCAGCCAGAATTTCGATGAGCACCGGAGTCGCATCTCGGCGACGGGCCATGCTCAGCGCCAGGTCTTTATCGGTCGAAATGGGCATAAAAGAACGGCCGGCGGCGGCCAAACCATGCTCTCGAGCCACCATGAGGGTTTTTCTGCGGCATGCATAATAGAGGCGGGCGGGTGGCCGATCAGCCACGGGGTAATCTGGAATCGGAAAAGACGGGTTGAGCCTCAGGACATGGCCGTCGAGTGTGGCAGGAAAGTCGATTCCCAGGAAACCGATCTCGCGCAGATGGCTCTCACGCACGAATCGAAGTGACGGATCCTGCTGCATGGCCCAGTAGAGCTCCTTCCAGGGCATGGACCCGTCCGCATCCCAGAAGAGACCGAACTCACCGGGAGCATGATAAAGAAGGTATGCCAGGGTTTTGGCCAGTGTCTTGGGATTGTGGATGGCAGCCATTCAGGTGTTGGAAGCTTCACTGTCGGTGTCTTCTGCCAGGATCCGGATCACGGGCGGGATGAGATCGCGTGCAATGTCGCTTCGCGAGCCGCCGCCCAACACCACCTCCAGTCGGCCCTGGCAAGTCTTCTCCGCCAGGCTCCTCATGAGTCTTCCAATTCGGACGTAGGCCGGCCGAGTGAGCCCTATGTCTCCGTAATCCCCCCGGTGGGTGTCGAAGCCAAAATACCAGAAGAGGAACTCGGGCTCAAAGCTCTGCACGCGGGGAAGCAGCTCCTGCGTGACCGCTTCCGCATAGCGGTGGTTCACATCTTCGTTGGATGTTCCGGATGAAAACCATGATCGGCCGGGGGCGACCACATCCACCTTGGTCCCGTCTTCGGATACATAGCTGCTGGAACAGATGCAGACATGCAGCACTTGAGGATCGTTGCGAAGGAGGGCCCGCGTGCCGTCCCCGTGATGAGCATCCGTATCCAGGATTGCGACACGACGGATGCCGTGATTCTCCCTCAGGACATGGATGGCCATGACGACGTCATTGAAACAACAGTAGCCTCCGAAGAAATCGCGGCCAGAATGGTGACCGCCTGCGCCTATGAATGCAAACCCGTTGCGGATTTCACCGGTGGCAATCTTTTCGGCCGCGAGGACAACACCCCCTGCGGAGTGCCAGGCCGTGGAGCAGAGGGGGTCCTCCAAGACTCCTTGGATAAGCTCCGGAGTGTGAACCTTGAGAATGAGATCTTCCGAGACGGCGGGGGACGTGAACATTCGATAGCGTGGCTCTTTCAAAAGATCAGTGAGAGCCTCGGGGAAGTCCTGCAGGCGGGAGCCCTGGGTGAGATAGCTCCGCCGGCTGAAGCTCGGATGGTAGAAGATGCCGGTCACGGTCGAGCGGGACGGTTCGGGCTGGTTCATGACGGAAGCTCCTCTGAGAGTTTTTTGCCGG
>CAZEOY010000743.1:0-2023 GCA_964513835.1 uncultured Syntrophobacteraceae bacterium | reverse complement strand
GCCATTGTCAAACTGATCCAGAGGATTCTGCCCCTTGAAACTCTGGGGGGTCCCATATTGATCGCTCAGATGGCAGGCAAGGTCGCCAGTGAAGGGATCATCTACCTGGTACTCTTTGCTGCAGCCATCAGCGTGAATCTGGCAGTGCTGAATCTGCTCCCCATTCCCGTTCTGGACGGCGGGCACATCCTCTTCTATCTCGTCGAACTGGTACTGGGGAGACCTCTCGGGGTCAAGAAGGTCGAGTTTGCCCAGAAGATCGGGATGTTCCTGCTCATCCTCCTCATGATCTTCGTATTCTACGTGGACATCAAGAGGGTCTTGTTTGGGGGAAATCCGGAACTCTTGCCCTGAGATCTCGCCTGATCATGAGAATTCTTGCCGCTGATACTTCCACCGGCTCCGGAAGCATCGCTCTAATGGATGGCGAGAGAATCCTGCTGGAATGGGTGCTGGTCGCGAGCCAGACTCACAATCGACGTTTGTTGAGGTCCGTTGAAGATGCCCTGCAAGCAGTCGGGTGGGACCTTGGGGACGTGAATGCCTATGCAGTTACGGTGGGACCGGGGAGCTTCACGGGGCTTCGCATCGGACTCACCACCATCAAGACCCTGGCCTGGGCATCGGGGAAGCCCTTCATCGGCATCCCGTCCCTGGATGTTCTGGCCGCGGCCCTTTCTCACTCCTCAGTGCCCATATGCCCGCTCATCGATGCGCACAAACAGGAGGTCTACGGCTGCCTGTACCGTTCGGATTCAGCGGGAGACGTGCATCCCGTCGGCTCCTACCGGGCAATGCCGGCACAAGCGGTCGGTGATTGGGTCCGGGAGAGAACCCTCTTCTGCGGAGATGGTTGGCTGTTGTACGGAAGGGTCCTGCAGGAACTGCTTGGGCCACTGGCGGTCGGAGCGGCTGCTCCCTTCCATCTCATCCGTGCCGGCGTCCTCGCAGATTTGGCTCGAAAGCGGCTCGAGCGGGGCGAGTCGCACGATCCGGTGACCACCGTTCCCCTGTACGTCCGGCCTTCGGAGGCCGAGCTCAAACACCCCCATCTCAAGCCGAATCTGTTCCTGTCTTAAGGTCTGTTCCATCAAGAAGACCTGAGGATTTCCCAGGAGTCAATCCCCAGCTCAGGCGCGCGCTTGCGGACCCGGTCCACGATTTCCGAGTCCATGACAATGTCTTCGGGCCAATCCCGATGGTGGCCGTCTTCGGGGCCTTTACGGGTGGCGTCGATGACGACGCGACCGTCTCGCACAACCATGTCCCGCTTGGGATCTACATTATTGAACGCCTTCCAGAGCACAAGCGAATAATCCTTGAGATCGACGGATTCGTCACAGAGGACGAGGATTGAAAAGGAGTGGAGGATCGGTTGGTCCAGCAGTGCATCCCTGAAAGCTTGAGCCGATCGGTCTCCGGGCTTTCCAAGATTCACCAGGAGGACCCGGTTTCGCGTTTCAAGCGGCGGCGCATGGTGGGCGGTCAGAAGCTCTGAAACCGAGTGCAGAGCGGTCTGAATATCATCGCGGGAAGGGATTTCGAGCAAGCTTCCCCCCTCGGACCTTCTGTTCTCACCTGCGACTCTCCGGGTGGCGTCCACTCCCAGCTTGCCCCCGTAGAGGGGATCCGGTGCACTGTGATCCAGAACGTCCAGGACGCCCTCCGTGATGGTGAGATCCTTCCCGAGGTCAACCCGATCGAGAACCTCTCTCAAAACCGCGCCGGGCTTGCTCAGATCCACCGTGTCGTCCACCAGAACCACCGCCTTGCAGAAGCTCATCTGTCCCTGCCCCCAGACGGCGCTCATGATGCGCCGGGCGTGTCCGGGGTATTCCTTGGCGATGGAAATGACACTGAGGTTGTGGAAAACCCCCTCCCACGGGAGCCAGAAATCTCTCACCTCGGGCAAAACGGCATTCATGAGAGGCAGAAACACCCTCTCAGTGGCCTTGCCCAGGTAGCAGTCCTCCATGGGCGGCCTGCCGACAATGGTGGCCGCATAGACGGGATTTCGCCGATG
>CAZEOY010000742.1:0-2026 GCA_964513835.1 uncultured Syntrophobacteraceae bacterium | reverse complement strand
GGGTGTTGCAGTTCTCACCGGCGAAAATGGTGCAGTCTCTCACCGTCGCCAAGATGTAAATCCAAAGTCCTCGAAATACCGGATCAGATCCAGCATCCGCGGCACCGGGTGCGTCATGGTGCATCGCACGGTCACGGATCTCCGGCGCGCCATGAGTCGCTTGATCCCCGACGCGGCCGCGACGAACGAGCCACGGCCGCCCTGCGTCGGGCGCTGTGTGTCTTGTATTTCCGGCGGCCCGTCGAGGCTCACCATCAGGCCGAAGTTGTGCCGCTTGATGTATCCGATGATCTCGTCGTCCAGAAGGGTCCCGTTCGTGGTCATCGTGTACGAGACCTTCTTGCCATGTTCCTTGCCCAGCCTCTGACTGTATTCCATCACGAAGCGGAAGACCGGCTTGTTGAGCAGGGGTTCGCCGCCGAACAGCGTGATGTCCACAGCTTTGCTTCTTCCACTCACGGCGAACAGCCAAGTGATGGCCTGCCGGGCGACCGTTTCGCTCATCAGCCCCGGATTTGGCAGATCGCGCCCCGTCCCACAGTAGCAGTACTTGCACGCCAGATTGCAGCCCTCAGAGAGGGCCAACTCCAGCCGGCTCCACGGCTCGCTGTAACGGCGGACAAGTTCGCGCTCCAGCCGGGCCGGACTGATCGTGTTGTTAGGAATGTCGAACAGCTTATGTTGAGCCATGGCGTTCACTTCGCGCGCCACGCTTTCCACGATGTCGGAAGGGAACATCCCGCGATTCAGGAGTGCCTCGTGCGCCTCGACGACGGGACGCGTCAGACAGAGGTCCAGGAATTGTCGCGTGGGGGCGTCGATGCGGAAGAAACGTCCAGTGGACGCGGCGTAGACGAAGTGCTCGCCGTAGCAATCGAAGGTATGGTAGGGGGGCGGTGATTTCACAACAGAACCATGCGTGGAGGAACAAACGCAATCGGTCCTGTGTCCCATCGTCATCTTGCGCTTCCGATCCTTGCCTGACGCGGCCGGGGCATCGCGTCCGGGTATTGTCTACTTCAGCGCCTCAGCCACCAGGGCCGCAGCGTTGCTCGTATACGCCTGGATTATCTTCCCGCCCTGGACCAGGGCCGCCAATCGGCCGTCCTTCTCGTAGACAAGCAACGTGTCCGTCTCATCTCTCCGGATGCGGATCAACCGGCCGTTTTCGTCGTACGAGCTCTCGCATACTCTTGGCGGGAAGCCCTTAATGAGTACAACCTCCTTGCGTGTCCTTCCCCTTAACTTGCCCGACGTAAACCATGTCGTGATCTTCCCGGTCCCGTCAGCCCATTCGACGGTCTCTTCGCCCTTGCTTTCGTTCCGGTGCCAGAATTCCTTCCGGCCTTTTGAATCGGAACGCCCGATCGCCGTGCCCGAGTCACCGCCTGGGGTGACGCGGTATGTCCAGTCGCCATCGCGCATCACCTTGTGGCTGGCGGCGTCCCAGATGATTTCTCGGCCTTCCGTCGCCAGTGTAGGATTCAGTTTCCCGTCCACGCCGTACTTGAAGGACCGGACCGTGCCATCGTGCCAAGTGATGCGACTGAGGCTCTCGCTCGTTCCGCCGATCGAACGTTCGCTGCCGATGACCTGGACGCGGGGGCGAGCACCCCGTTCTAATTGGATCGGTTCTCCTTTGTGCAACTGGAGTCCTCTGACGGCGCCGGTGCGATGGTCCTTGAGCACGCGCAATACGGTCTTGCCGCCGTGCCGTATCTCCGCGACGCGGTTCTCCTCGTAGACGTAGTTGAACCGCTTCCCCTGGGTCTCCATTGCCACGAGGCGCCCTTTCTTGAATTCCAGTATGCTCCCCCGTTTCAGGCAATAGCAGCGGCAAATGGCGGTATCGCCCTCCACGCGGCCCGTCCAGCCTATCCTGGATCGGATGGTGGAGGGATCTTTGGGGTCGCGACCGAAGACGTGCTGGAATCCATCGGGCTGAAACACGCAGAATTGCTCCACATCCATTGAGACTGTTCGCTGAACGTTCCGGTCATGCGGGCCTCCTGAGACGAGTAGCCAC
>CAZEOY010000741.1:0-2046 GCA_964513835.1 uncultured Syntrophobacteraceae bacterium | reverse complement strand
AGCTCGGTCAGGGCGCGGTAGAGCTTCTCCTCGCCGCCGAAGATGACATCCTTCTCCTGGAGGTCCGTGGAGAAGCTCAGGCGATGCAGCTCCGGGCCCGAGGAAAGGGCTCCCCGGATGTCCCAGGTGTAGGCGGCGCAGCCGATGGGGCCGTGAACGAGATGCACGGCGTCGGCGATGGGGTAGAGCACCACACGGGAGCCGCAGAACACGCAGGCCCTCTGGCTCACCGCACCCGCCAGGCTTTCACGGTCGCAGGTCATCCGGTAAGGCTGTTCGCCCTTGCGGTGAATCTGATCCGCTCGCTCTTCGAATATGAGATCTTCCATGGGGCCTCTCCCTGACGAGTTTCGAGTTTCGAGTTCATGGCTTCTGTTTTCTGGCGGCTGGTTCGGTCGGGCCAAAATTCCTATTCCTCCGTTGGGGGCAAGGCCCTCAAGCCAGAAGGTACTCTTTCACAGGCCCCCCGCCGTTCTCCAGGGAATCCAGGATGGCGTCCATGGCATCCTCGCTGCTGATGCCCTTGTACCAATGCCCCTGGGGATAAACGAGGACGATGGGGCCTTCCTCGCAGAGCTTGAGGCAGCCGGTGGTGGAAACCATGGCATTGATCCCGCGGTCGGCGAGCTCCTCCTCCAGGTACGATACGAGCTGCATGGAGTCTTTCTTGATGCATTTCCCCTTGGCTTCGGTGCCGCGAAAGCTGGCGCAGACAAACAGGTGATAGTCAGGTTTGTGCATGGGTAGGCTCCTTGTCGGTTTCGAGTTTCAAGTTACATCACCAGTTCAAAGCTCTCTTCCGGAGCATCGCGATCGATCCGGTCGAGCAGGGCATCCAGGATTTTTTCCAGGAGTCGCAAGCCGCCGCGGTAGCCCACCGTGGGCATGTAGCTGTGGCCGACCCGGTCGAGGATGGGGAAGCCGAACCGCACGAACGGAATGTCCTCGTCCCGTGCGATGTACTTGAGATAGGTGTTCCCCATCATGAGATCCACGGGGTCGTTTCGGATCCACTGGTGGAAGAGGAACATGTCCCCCGCGCTGCGCACATTGACGGGGTGCGGGACCGACCGGGTGATTTCCCGGATCCGCTTCTCGAACTTCTTGCCCGGCGTTCCCGTGACGATGTGGATGGGCCACATGTCGATGGAGACCAGGAATTCCGTGAGGGCGATGAGCTGATCCGGGTCGCCCACAAGCCCCACCTTCTTGCCGTAGAAATACTGGTGCATGTCGGCCATCACATCCAGGAGCTGTCCCCGCTCGATGTTGAGCGAGTCGGGAACGGGCACCCCGGCCATTCGGCGCAGATGGTCGACGAAGACATCGGTTCCGTGGAGCCCGATGGGAAGATCGAGCACCTCGCAGTGGACCTTGCAGCGTGCGTCCAGGGAGCGGGCAGCGGCCCCCGAAGCCGTTTCGCCCAGGGCGATGGTGCCCATGGCGGCCCCCATCCGCATGAGATCCTGAACGGTGACCCCCCCCTTGGGGAACATTTCGAACCTCCCCGTCTGCGGACCATTCAAGACATTCGATGTGTCCGGGAACACCGTGGCCGGGATGCCCAGCTCGCTCGCGATCCGCCTGATTTCGGCCATGTCCGACGGCTCGACGTAGCCGGGGATGATGTTGACGCGATGCTCCCGGTGGGTGTCCGGGGAAGCGAAGTAGTCCACCATGGCCCTGGTCATGTTGGAGAACCCGGTCACATGGGTCCCGACGTAGCTCGGCGTATTGGCGTGGATGACGTACTTCCCCGCCGGGATCTTCCCTTCGTCGGCGGCCTTGGAGGCGATCTGGGGGATGTCGTCCCCGATGGTCTCCGAAAGACACGTGGTGTGGACGGCGATCACGTCGGGATCGTAAATGGTGAAAATATTGTTGATGGCCTGGATCAGGTTCGCCTGGCCGCCGAAGACCGAAGAGCCCTCCGTGAAGGAGCTCGTCCCGGCCATGATCGGTTCCTTGTAATGCCGAGTCAGGGTGCTGCGGTGATAGGCGCAGCATCCCTGGGAGCCGTGGCTGTGGGGGAGGCATCGGTGGATG
>CAZEOY010000740.1:0-2047 GCA_964513835.1 uncultured Syntrophobacteraceae bacterium | reverse complement strand
GCCGCCCACCACAACGCGGCACTGAACATCGCTGCCCAGGACCCGGACCACCTCGATTTGGATCAAACCATCGTTGAGAAAGAGGGTGTCACCGGCTTTCACCACCTGAGGCAACCGATCGAAGGTGACCGAGACACGATGTGCATCACCGATGACTTCATCCGTCGTCAGGGTGAAAAGGTCGCCGGGGTTGAGCTCGATAGGCTCCGGGTCGAGCTTCCCGATGCGCATCTTGGGACCGGGGAGGTCTGCCATGATGGCAAGCCGGCATCCAGTGGCCCTCGATGCCGCCCGAAGGTTGTTGATCACCTCCCTGTGACCGGAGAAATCCCCGTGCGAGAAGTTGAGACGTGCCACGTTCATCCCGGCAAGGAGCAACTTTCCCATCACGTCTCGCGAGTGGGACGCAGGCCCTATTGTAGCGACTATTTTAGTTTTGTTGAGAGGCAGGGGCATCCATAAAATCCTTTGATCGGTTGGTGGACGAAGACCACTCAGTCCCTCGCTGGAGCGAGATTTCCCAGTAAGATACAGCTGGCTCAACCCTATAAGAATTCCCTAGGAAAGGCAACTCCCTCAGAATGAGGCGGGATGTTTCATCCTTCCGGGTGATCTGAAAAAAGCATCAGAGAGAGATCGATCAACGGGGTGGGTGGAAATGGCATCTCCTCCACCCATGGGGGATTGGATGGGGGAGGAGACACCTTGCCTGTAGGAGAGCATCCAGCAGGCTGTCCCAAAACTGTCATTTCGAGCGACAGCGAGAAATCTCCTTCATGACAACACGACGAGTTTATGAGATTTCTCTCTCCGCTACGCTCCGTTCGAAATGACAAAAACGTGTTCTCGGACAGCCTCCCAGCCGAGGCGAATCAGGCGGCTTCGGGGGTGGAGGAGCCCAAATGCGCCGTCATTCCCCGACGATACTCTCCCTCAGCATATAGAGATCGAAGACAGGGATGGGCATTGTATGGTTCCGCTCCCGATCGTACATCAGCCGGTAGGACATGCCCTGGTTTCCCTGGCGCGCCATGACCTGCCATCCTCGAGTCAGATAAGGACAACGGTCATTGAAGCAGATGTACTTGAACTCCGTGTCCCAGGTACTGAACGAACTTTCCGGGACCGCCCACTTCTTCATCCGCGACCCACAGTGAGGGCATTCGAGAGTCTCCCGAGTGATTTCGAGACGCGCAAGCATTTCCTCTGCCGTAAGAGGAGGCTGATCACCCGACAGTTTGATCACAGGCCGCTTCGCTGAGGAGCCTCCCGCACCGGTTTTGTCGGCATATACCACATAGACCGGGTCGCTGGGCATCCCTGTGTGGGCATACTTGTCGTCTGCGGGTCGCACTTTTCCACTGGAAATGAAGACCTGCGGCGCATCGAAGCACGCTGCGGCGTTAAAGAAATCCTGGACCATGGCAACGCGTTCGTTCTCGGTCGCTTCGCGCCATATTTTTACAGCCTTTTGAGGAAACATGCGGTTCGAGAAAAAGACGAGGTGCAGCCCTCCAGGCTTGAGGATCCTTCCCACTTCTCTGAAGATCTTGAAGGGATGGACCAGGTAGTCGACAGAGACTGTGTTGATGACCACATCGAAGGTCTCGTCTGCAAAGCGCAGCTCAGGATTCTCATTGAGATCGTGAATGACGGCTTCATCGAGCTCATCGTTTGCAGCCAGTTCATTGGCGTTCAGTCCCAAACCCACGAGCCGGGCGGGGCGGATATGTCTGGGAATGTGTGAATCCCAACTGGCCATGAGATCCAGAACGACGGGATGATCTTCAACGATCAATTGCCCAATTATGTCCTCGATCGTCGCCAGAGCCTCCGTATCCAGGTGGGCCACGAAGCGGTCCGTTTCATAGAAAATCCGGTCATTGTTCTCATCCTCTCTGGAGAACGCATCTTCGGGATACCTAACTTGGGCGTACTCGGTCTCGACTTCGATCTGCTGCATTCCGTTCATGGTATGGATTCCTCCTTGTAAATGAAAAAGCAAAAGCCGAGATACACTCGCGTGTAAACCCGGCTCGTGGCCCCA
>CAZEOY010000739.1:0-2051 GCA_964513835.1 uncultured Syntrophobacteraceae bacterium | reverse complement strand
ATGGATAAAGGAGGCATCAGCCCATGGAAGTGAAAACCTTTGGAGTCATTGGCGCCGGTCAGATGGGAAATGGAATCGCCCAGGTGGCCGCCATGAGCGGTCTGCAGGTCGTCATGAGCGACATCAAGGAGGAGTTTGTCCAGCGCGGCATGCAGAACATCACCAGCATTCTGAGCAAGAATGTGGAAAAGGGTAAGATGACGGCCGCGGATAAGGATGCCGTCCTCGGACGCATCAAGACCACGACCAGCCTGAGCGACATGGCTCCCGCGGATTACGTGGTCGAGGCCGCCACGGAGAATGAGCCCATCAAGTTTCAAATTTTCAGGGATCTTGACGGCATATGCCGACCGGAAGCCATTCTGGCGAGCAACACGTCGTCGATTCCCATCGGACGCATTGCGGCGCAGACGAAGCGCCCCGACAAGGTCATCGGCATGCACTTCATGAATCCGGTGCCGGTCATGAAGCTCGTCGAGATCATCCGGGGTCTCCCCACTTCCGACGAAACCTTCAAGATCACATGGGAGCTTTCCATCAAGTTTGGGAAAACCCCTGCGGAATCCAGCGACTATCCGGGCTTCATCGCCAACCGAATCCTGATGCCCATGATCAACGAGGCCGTGTACTGTCTTTATCACGGTGTGGGCACGAAAGAGGACATCGATACGGTCATGAAGCTGGGCATGAATCATCCCATGGGTCCCCTCGCCCTGGCCGACCTCATCGGTCTGGACACCTGTCTCGCCATAATGGAAACTCTTTTCGACGGCTTTTGCGATTCCAAATACCGCCCCTGCCCGCTCCTCAGAAAATATGTCGAAGCCGGATGGTTGGGAAGGAAGACGGGACGCGGTTTTTACGAGTATAAATAACGGCCTCAGACTGACAGGAAGCACACTCATGGATTTTGAACTGACCGAAGAACAGAAGATCATACAGGATACGGCCGCCAAATTTGCCAAGCGCGAGCTGGAGCCGGTGGCGGCCGAGCTCGACGAGACCAAGAACCGCGAGATCCTCAAGGGAAACTTGAAGAAGCTGGCCGAGCTCGGGTTCATGGGACTCAACGTGGATCCGGAATACGGCGGAACGGGTGCGGGCGCTGTGGCATTCTCACTCGCCATGACGGAGCTGGGCCGCGGCTGTGCCTCCACAACGGTGACCACCTCGGTCACCAACATGGTGGCCGAGTGCATCCAGGTGGTGGGGTCCGAGGAGCTGAAACAGAAGTATATTCCGCCGCTGTGCAGCGGAGAGTATCCGGCGGGAAGCTTCGGCCTGACTGAGACCTGTGCGGGGTCGGACCCGGCCGCCATGCGCACTACGGCGGTCCTCGACGGGGACCACTGGGTGTTGAACGGCAACAAGATTTTCATCTCCAGCGCTGAATATGCAGGCCTGTTTGTAGTCTGGGCCGTGACGGACAAAGATGCACCGAAGGGGAAGGGCATCAGCGCGTTTCTGGTGGAGCCGTCGTTTCCGGGGTTCATCGTGGGCAAAGACGAGAAGAAGATGGGGCAAAACGCATCCTGCACCAACGAGCTGATCTTCGAAAACTGCAGGGTCCCCAGGGAGAATCTCCTGGGCAAGCTCAACGATGGCTACCGCATCGCCGTGGCGGAGCTCGCAGGCGGGCGGATCGGAATCGGCTCCATGGCCCT
Organism: uncultured Syntrophobacteraceae bacterium; assembly: GCA_964513835.1. Lineage (GTDB taxonomy): Bacteria > Desulfobacterota > Syntrophobacteria > Syntrophobacterales > Syntrophobacteraceae > JALOOX01. The sequence goes on along the minus strand of CAZEOY010000739.1, from coordinate 387 downwards.
TGGAATTGGACTGGGAGCCATGGACTTTGCCACGGGCTACGCCAAGGAACGCATTCAGTTCGGCGCTCCCATCGCCAATAATCAGGCCATCCAGTGGATGATTGCCGACAACTACACCCGGCTGGAGGGTGCGCGACTGCTCCTGATGCGCGCGGCGTTCCTCAAGGATCAGAACAGACCCTATTCCAAGGAAGCTTCGATGGCCAAGGTATACGCCACGGAGTCAGCCAACAAGGCCTGCTACGACGCCATCCAGATGCTCGGCGGTTATGGATACACCAAGGACTTTCCCGTGGAGCGGCATTACCGCGATGTGAGGGTGACCTCCATCTACGAAGGGACCAGCGAGATCCAGAGATTGATCATCGCCCGGGAGCTCCTCAAGAA
>CAZEOY010000738.1:0-2052 GCA_964513835.1 uncultured Syntrophobacteraceae bacterium | reverse complement strand
CGGCTTTCGTCTGAATGACGATCGATGGCAGTCTTGTGGTTTTGAGATAGTCTCTAAGTGTACTCATCATCGTCTCCCCCGCGAAGGCGGGGGTCCAGAACGCTCATCTGTCCTATATTCCCGCCTTCGCGGGAATGACCAACTCGCGCAGCCGAAGCTTTTTTTGACATGTTCTGAAAGTGTCCCCAAACGCATTCGCCATGGGTTTTCATTCTTCCCAGCAGCCGGCCCGCATGATCCCTTCATCGAGGATTTGGTATGTTCGTTGTAAGGAAATCTGATCGAAAGGCAAGGGTACACGATCGACGTGCCCGGCTGGAGAGCATGGACCTGTGGGCTTTCAGACCTCAACCCTGAAACCTGATACTTGAAACTCGAAACCTTTCCTTCCAGGGAGTGATGCAATGCGAATCGCCGTCAGCGCCAAGCGCCATGATATCGATGCTCAAGTGGACCCGAGATTTGGACGTGCCGCTTTCTTCCTGATGGTCGATACGGACACGCTCAACTTTGACGCCGTGGAAAACAAGCAAAATCACCAGGCCGCTCAGGGAGCCGGCATCCAGGCGGCCACCCTTGTGGCCCGGTCCAAGGCTGAGGCCGTCCTGACCGGTCATTGCGGCCCCAAGGCCTTCAAGACGCTTCAGGCCGCGGGAATCCCCATCGTCGTGGGTGTGGGCGGCACAGTCCGTGAGGCTATCCAGAGCTTCGTAAAAGGGCAGTTCTCCTATGCCACGGCTCCCGATGTGGAGGGCCATTGGATGTAAAAGGCCCAGAGGCGGCCTGGTTTTCAACTCGAAGCTCGAAACCCGAAACCCGAGACTCTTTCCAGCTGGTGGAGGTGATGCAGGCATCACAAGCGGCCGCCATTCCCCGCTCCCCAGCGCCTGCCGAGTCTCCGCCCCGTCGTCCCCCGGTGTCCCCGTTCCGTCCGCTTCGGATCATGCGTCTCCTCCGCCGGGGGACGACCTCTCCCGAAAGGTCCTGAGAGGGTTTGTGCGATGTGAAGGTGGCGTGAGACAAGGTGCCAAACGTTCGGGAGTCTGCCCATGTCAGCTCTCGGACGGATTTACATGGTCCATGGCAATGATTAAGATTTTTGTGTGAGTACGTACGATCACCCCTCCACTTGTTCCATCGGTCTTTTCTGTCGCGCAGATCCTGTCAATCGAAGGAACCTCGTGAAGAGTGTGCGATATTTCAGTCAGCGTAGAATACCGACTCTCACGATCAGCCAGAACCCCATACATCCTCTCGGTCCTTCGGCGGCCATTTCCAGCAGTTCCCGGGCGAAGGTGCATAGTACCTTAGATCGCAGATAGACCCACAGCGAGGCATCGCGCAGATGCCCATCGGGAGGCAGCCTGTTCGTGTTGTCCACCAGGGACGGGCTCGGTGACACTGGGAGCTCTCCCCGTCATGATGCCCGCTGAAGGGTATGCGGAAGGATTCCAGGCCGCGGTTCTCCAACTGACCGGAATCATATGGGAAAGGGCGGAGTGTGCTGGGGAGCGAGGTGTGAAGATTCACACCGTTCCTCCTCAGCGGTATGGAAGGCAGAACCCGAAGCAAGGAGGAAGGCCATGAAGGAGTTCAGAAGACGCCAGAACAGTCAACGGTGGCATTGGTGCAAGGACTGCTCCAACTACCCCACGGAAAAGGATGTGCTGATCAGCCATGAAAAACCGGGGTACGGCGAGCTGTGCGAGGAATGCGCGAAGAAGGAACCCCTTGAGAAGTAGCGGGTTTGGGTCTGTGGAAAGCAGGAGGTCCATCATGGAGAAATACGGGGAGGGTGAGCGTCTTCGACTTCATGAGCTTGAGGGTTGGCGCCCATTCTCCCGCAGTTTCCGCACGCGATGTCTTTCGCATCTGAGCTGCAGCGGCCGGAGGTCCTCCTTTTCTTGACCTCGACACAGTTTTCGGAAAACAGAGTGATCCTGCTCTTTATCTATCACCGTTGGGATGGAACGTTGAAGCGACCGGACAAAACAATACCGGTCGGCCGGAGCTGAGATGGTCTACCTCGGTTGGTTTGTCTCGGGTGGGTTG
>CAZEOY010000737.1:0-2062 GCA_964513835.1 uncultured Syntrophobacteraceae bacterium | reverse complement strand
ACCGGGAGCCTCCTGCCCCTTTTGCACCGGGGGATCTGCGCTCCGTTCCATGGCCTGCCCAGGGTGGTTTCATAGAAGAACTTGAGCGCGCTGTAGGCCTGGTTCATGGACGACTGGGCGGCTTTCTTCTCTTTGCGCAGGAAATGGAGGAAGGCCTTGATCTCGCTATCTGCAAGCTCGTCCGGCGGCTTGCGGTAGTGCAGCGCGTACCGACTCATCCAGTACAGATAGCACCGCATCGTTTTGGGGCTGAAATTCTTCAGCTCCATGTCCCGTTGCATCGCATGACGCAGCTTTCCCATGGTGGCTCTCCTTTCCCCAAGCAGTGTGGTTGGTGATGGCCCATTGGGGAAAGGAGAGCCTGCCCGCGCCAGAAAGACAAGGGCACTCTGTCCACATATCCGCGCAAAACCCAAACGCTATTCTTTTGTCAAAGATCCATGCGGCGCCCATCGGCCACCGCGAAGCGGTTTAGTTCAACCAGTGATTGAGCAGTTTCTGTTGTTTTCCGGGACGTGGGATACGGTGTGACGCTGTGATGTGATGAGTGACCATCGGTCTGAGGGCGTCGGAGGATGCTTCACCTCTCCCATCGTCCTGATATCGCACTATATTTTGGACCTCATGTTCTTGCAAGGATATTCCGATACGGCCAGCACGTCTTTCTGTTGATCATGTCAGATTGAGTTGATATCCAGAAATTGGAGAGCATTCATGCGCGCGGTCCCTCCCGCATTCACAGGAAAATATGTCGCCCATCTGAAACAGAGGGCGGTCCCGGAGACGGTGCATCCGTTCTACCTGAAATGGCTGCGTTATTACCTGGACTTCTGCGAGAAGTATCAGTTCTCTCATGCGCAGGCGAGCAGCCTGCCTCACTTCCTGCGCAAGCTTCAAGAGAAGAAGCAGTCACCGGTCAAACAGCACCAGGCCAGGCATGCGATCATGCTGTTTTACGAGCTGTTTCAATCCCCTGAGCCCGACATCCCCGTTCGCACCTTCTCGCAGGCGATTGCTGCCGGAAACCGGAGTGACAACAGCCCTACCCATCGGAAGGGAGCTCTTGAGGAGCCATCCAGAACGATTCCGGCCAAACCTGCCTCGCATGTGGTCCCTGTGACTCCAACGTGCCCGGATGCCTCTCCTCCAGCCACGAGCGTGAAGCATGGGACCTCCTGGAAGGCAGAGTATGACGCGCTGGCGAATGAGATCAAAGTGCGTCACTATTCTCCGAAGACCCTCAAGACCTACAGACACTGGGTCAGGGAGTATCAAACCTTCACTTGCAGCCAAGACCCGAGAGAGCTCACGACGGAGCACGTCAAGCGGTTCCTGACCTCCCTGGCTGTCCGGCACAAGGTGGCCGCATCGACTCAGAACCAGGCTTTCAATGCACTCCTGTTCTTCCATCGGCATGTCCTCAAGAAGGAGTTCGGGAAGGTTGAGGGGGTAGTACGTGCGAGACGGAAGCCCTACATCCCGGTGGTGCTGTCCCGGGATGAGATCGAGGCTATCCTGAAACACCTTTCAGCTCCCTACGACCTCGTGGTGAAGCTTCTGTACGGCTGCGGGCTCCGCCTGTTCGAGTGTCTGCAGCTGCGCATCCAGTGCTTCAATTTCGACGCGGAGGTTCTGACCGTTCACGACGGCAAGGGAGGAAAGGACCGGACGGTGCCGCTCCCCAGGACCATTTTTCCTGAGCTTCGGGCGCATCTGGAAGCGCTGAAAGATCTTCACCAGCGCGATCTGGATCAAGGCTGTGCAGGTGTCTTCCTGGTGAATGCGCTGGAGAGGAAGTACCCGAACGCCGCGAAGGATTTCATCTGGCAGTGGTTTTTCCCTGCCCGGCAGCTGACGCGCGTTCCTTCGACCGGGGAGCTGCGGCGGTATTATCTGCACGAGACGCTGGTGCAGAAGGCCATCAAACAGGCGGTCGGGAAGGCCCGGATCTGCAAACGCGCATCGGCGCACACATTTCGCCACAGCTTCGCCAGTCACCTGCTCCAGGCGAACTATGACATTCGGACGATCCAGGAGCTTCTTGGGCATGCTGATGTTCGGA
>CAZEOY010000736.1:0-2065 GCA_964513835.1 uncultured Syntrophobacteraceae bacterium | reverse complement strand
AAGGGTCTCCTCAGCCCGTTTTCGCTCGGCGATATCCGTGTGGGATCCGGCCAAACGCACGGCCTTTCCATTATCATCCCATTCCACAACCTTGCCGCGTGCGAGAATCCAGCGCCAATACCCGCTCTTTCCCTTCAGCCGGATCTCCATGGCGATGGAGGAAAGCTCTTCCGCCGCCCGCCGAACCGATTCTTCCGCTTGTTCCAGGTCATCCGGGTGGACCAATTTGCGCCAGGCGTCATAGCTGGGCTGAAACTCGTCCGGCTCATAACCGAGCATGGTGTAATAACGGGGACTGAAATACACCTGACCCGTCCGGAAGTTCCAGTCCCAGATGCCGTCGAAGGTGCCTTCCAGGGCCAGGCGCAGCCGCTCTTCGCTCATCCGCAGTGATTCCTCCGTTTGCCTCAGCTCAGCATACCGCTGCTCCAGATCCTTCAGGCTCTGGCGAAGCTGATGCGTCATGCTGTTGAAGGCAACTGCCAAAGAGGCAACCTCCCTCGGCCCAGTCACTTCCGCCTGCAAATCTCGTTCTCCGGCGGCGATCCGGGACGCGGTTTCCGTCAAGTTGATCACCGGATCCGCCAGGCGTCTCGCAATCAGCACTCCGAACATCCCCGCGATGATCGAAAGGGCCATCGTGAATGCAACAGCCCTTGAGAGCTCCAGGAAGACTTCCCTGTAAGCCTCCTCCCAGGGCAGTTCGGTGATGACAGCCCAGTCCGGAGTTTTCAGCGGGACGTAGGTTCCCACCACGGTGACTCCCAGGAGTCCATGGTACCTGTTCACCGTTTCGGGCTGAAAGGAACCGCTGCTCTTCATGGAAGCCGCCACAGGCTTCAGGTGAGACACGTTCTCACCCTTCAGCACCCGGGCCGTGTCGTGGAAGGCCAGCAGGTTGCCCTTTCTGTCCGACACGTACACGTAGCCGCTCCTGCCCACCTTGAGACGATCCACAACGTCCCACATGGATTTCAAGTTCAACTCGGCGATCAGGGTTCCTTTCACATCTCCCAGTACGTCGGTTAACGGGACAGCCAGGGCCACCACGGGCTCATTGGTTATGGTATCGATGTAAACCCGGCTGATTTCTCTCCTTTGCTGCACTTCAGGTCTTGGTAAAATGTCTTCCAGCTCGGTCGGGTTCCAGCTGGTCTTCCACATGGACCCCCGAGAGGCCTGAGCGAGGATCCGATGATCTTGCCCAAGGAGCACCACGCGCTTGATACCCGGCTGAGCTCCCAGCAAACCTTGCAGAGTCTCTCTCTGTTCCGCCTCGGACCCGGCGTCGAGATGGGTCAGCCAGACGGCAGATTCCAAGAGGTTAAAGGTTTGCTCGATGAAGTTGCTGACCGTCTTTGCCGCATCCTGTGCCGTGACCTGTTGCCTGTTGGAGATGACTGCCTCCTGCATCCTGATGTTGAAGAAAACCTCGATGCCGCCATAAAGGAGGAGAGCCATCGCACTCAGGCAGAAGAAAGCGGCTGCCAGGGTCGTGCTCATCTTCCATGCTGGAGAGGCTGATTCTGCCGTCGTCTTCATAGCTTTCTCACCCATCAGAGTGTCCCGCGGAGCTATCGGATGACTTCATTCGCCTGCTTCAGGAGTCCTGTTGGGACGCTAAGCCCCAGTTCTGTCACCGCTCGGTAGTTGAGCTGGAAATAGCTTTCAGCCGATACGACGGGAACCTTGCCCGCCGGGATGCCGCTCAACACCTTGTGGACCTGGTGGGCCGCAAGCTTCCCGACCGCACGACTCTCGGTCGCCACTCCGAAGACCGTTGAATATCCTCCAACGGAATACAGCACGCCGCCGATGGGAATACGATGCCTGGAGGCAAATCGACCGATTTCCACAAAAACGGCGGGAGTCCTGGCAAGTGGCTCGGATATGAACAGCACGGCATCGATGCCGATATCGGCTTGTCCTTCTCTCGACTCCAGGTCCGCCAGCAGATCACCACCGCTGTCAGCGGGAGATTCGACCAGGAGCACTCCGGCATGGGCCGCCGCCGGACGCACCACCTCCAGTTGGCTGGGCACAATGGGGGAATGCTTCGTGTAGG
>CAZEOY010000735.1:0-2069 GCA_964513835.1 uncultured Syntrophobacteraceae bacterium | reverse complement strand
GTGGTCCAGAATACCTACCTCGGCATTTCATCAACCCGGATTCGATGGTTGGCTGCCCATGGGAAATCAATCCGGTATCTGGTTCCTCATGAAGTCTTGCGTTATATTGCCAACGAGCGACTGTATGAACCGGGGTCACAGAGGAATGTTTGAAGCTGCCCGGCATTGTGAGGGCGTTCACGCGGAAGCACGGAACGTCTTTGTCGGGATAAGGATTTGAGGCTCATTGGAGTGATCTTTAAAGAATGCCGAGGGAAACAAATTTGGTGAGCGAGCTCATAAAGAGCCCCAAGGCCATGAGCTCCAGAAGCAGGGCGCTCTTATTCGCAAGGCTGGCTGTTGACTTCAAAGCTCTGGATCTGGTGGTTCTGGATGTGAGCGGCCTATCCTCTTTTGCGGATTTCTTTGTGATCTGCAGCGGCAAATCGAGCCGGCAGGTGCAGGGTATCTCGGATAACATCCAGGAGAGCTTGCGGAAAGAGGGGATCAGGCCGCTGGGGGTCGAGGGGAATCGTGAAGGCCAGTGGGTGCTGATGGACTATGGCGACGTGATCATTCATGTTTTCTACGAGCCCGTTCGGCTCCTCTATGATCTGGAAAGCTTATGGTCGGAAGCCAGGCGGGTGAGATGTGATCACGGGGATGTGCCTGAAAGCACTGTTGTGCCATGAGGTGAGGGTCCCATGAGACGCGCGGCATGTTTAAGAGCTCTTGAAAAGGTCGTTTGCTTGGCGACGCTGCTCTCCTTTTTGGCTGTTTCGTGCCACTTCCAGGTCAATTTCGCCTGGGCGTTGAGTCTCAGCGAAGAGAAGGAGCTGGGCAGGAAGACTCTCGAAATGTTTCGGGATCACCTTCCCCTCATTGAGGACGGCGAACTGATCGCCTACGTCCAGTCGGTCGGGGAGCGGGTCGCCAAACAGGTCGGGATCACGCCTTATCAATTTCAGTTCTTCGTGGTGAATGAAGGGGTCCCCAACGCATTTGCCATACCAGGCGGCTATGTTTTCATCTACAGGGGGATCATCGAGCTGATGCGAAACGAAGGGGAGTTGGCCTCCATCCTCGCTCACGAAATATCGCACATTCAGGCGAGACACATCCACCGAAGGCTGGAAGAGTCAAAACTCATCAACATTGCCAGCCTGGCGGGTGTGGTTGCGGGTGTGCTGCTGGGTATGAGCGGCGGCAGCGGAGCCAAGGCGTCACAGGCCATCACCATGGGGACCATGGCGGGAGCCAGAAGTTACCAGCTTCGTTACAGCCGGGAAAACGAAAGGGAAGCCGATCAGATTGGATTCAGATATTTGACCGCTGCGGGGTATTCACCCCGCGACATGGTCGCGATCATGGAGCGGCTCAATCAGGACAAGTGGAGGGTGAGCTCCAAGCTCCCGTCGTATCTTTCGACCCATCCCGCTCTTGGTGAGCGTGTGTTGTACCTTCAGGAGATGGTCGAAAGGGAGAAGGTTTCGAAGGGGTCTCCACAGGTCATCCGTGAGGGGGACTTCGATATGATGCAGGCGGCCATGGTTGCTGACTATTCGGACCCCAAGGTTGCCATGGATCGGTTTCAGAGCGAAGCGAAGCAGGCGGGCAAGAAACGCTCGCCAGTTGCGGAATACGGCAAGGGCCGGCTCTATTTGCGACAGGGAAAGGTAGAGGAAGCTCTGCCTCATTTGCAGGAGGCTGCGCGAATGGCATCCGCCAGCCCCTATGTGATGAGCTCTCTGGGGGCGGTTTACTTTCAGATGGGAAAGCTTGATGAAGCCAAGAGGGTCCTGGAGACGGCGCTGGTCCTCAACCCCTCGTCTCCCATTGCCCATCTGCGGTTGGCTCAGGTCCTCCAGGATCTTGGACAGAAGGCGGAAGCGCTCAAGCATCTGCAGCAGATCGAGGAGTTGGCTCCCAGTTTTCCGGAAATCGACCGCCTTCTCGGCGTCCTTCTGGGACAGGTGAACCAGCTTGGCTCCGCCCATTATCATTTGGGGAGGTACTACGAGCAGAGGCGTGACTGGAAGCTCGCCGAGATTCATTATCAGAAGGCCAAGAGCCTGACTCAGGATTCACCC
>CAZEOY010000734.1:0-2076 GCA_964513835.1 uncultured Syntrophobacteraceae bacterium | reverse complement strand
GAAAGAGGCCGGCAGCTACGTCCGTGCAGAGGAAAGGGGAGTGGCCGTCGTCATCGCCCGCAGGCCGTGCCTCATGGATCGTAAACAGTCCCGGACCTGGGCCCGTCAGGAGATCCAGGTGACCGATCAGTGCGTGGGGTGCGGTTACTGCGTCAAGCACTTCGAGTGTCCAGCCATGAACCTGAAGCAGGAGAAGGAGCCCGTGGAGATAGACCGAGTGCTTTGTTCGGGGTGCGGGGTCTGCATCCACGTCTGCCCCCACGGAGCTTTGGCCGCCGTCAGTCCATCGGAAGCCTGAAACCGCTCATCCTGGAGTCTGAGAAATCAGCATGCAGCAGATCATTATCAGTGGAGTGGGAGGTCAGGGGATTCTCTTCGTCACCCGGCTGCTGGCCGAAACGGCTCTGGAAATGGGTTTCTCCATCCTGATTTCGGAGACGCACGGCATGGCCCAGAGAGGGGGCAACGTGGTGAGCCACCTCAAGGTTTCAGCCCGGAGGGCCAGCTCCCCGGCAGGCTCCCCGCAGCCCTTTGCCAGCCCCCTCATCCGCCCGGGCCGGGCCGATGTGCTTCTGGCCCTGCACCCTGACGGCGAAGCTGCTCATGGACACTATGTGAGGGCCGGCGGAGTCATCATTTCCAATCGACCGGAGCCATCATCATTTTTCAGCGTGGATGCAGGAGGTATCGCCGTGAGCCTGGGGTCGCCCGTCTCCGCCAACCTCGTGTTGCTGGGTTTTGCAGCCGGATCGGGTCTCCTGTTCTGCTCTCCGGAGCAGGTGAGAGCCACTCTGGAGCGATTGGGAGGGAGGCGTCTCGAAACCAGTCTGGAAGCCTTTCAGGCAGGCTGGCATGAAGGGACACGGCGATTTCCCGGCGGCGTTGCGCACGTCTCCGGACCCTCTGCGTTTTAGTCCTGCACACGCCAAAGCCATGTTCTGGCAGCTCCTTCCTCAGTTTCTGGTCGCCGGTGTCACCAACGGAAGCATTTACGCCCTCATCGGTCTCGGGTTCTGCCTCATCCAGAACGCCACCGGCCTGGTCAATTTCGCGCAGGGGGATTTTGTCATGCTGGGAGCCATGGTGGCCATCTCACTCATGCAGGCCGCGGAACTTCCCATGATCGTCGCATTCCCCGCATCCATCGCCCTCGTGGCCCTGGTGGCGGTCGCCCTCGAGCAGGGCCCCCTCAGGCTTTCCCGAAACCGGGACATTCTGACCCTCGTCATGATCACCGTGGGGGCATCCATGTCCTTTCGAGGTTCGAGCATGATGCTCTGGGGTAAGAACGCTCACATCTTTCCCTCTTTGGGCGGAGAGACACCCATCGTATTCTGGAATGCGTCCATCCTGCCCCAGACTCTCTGGATCCTGGCCATTTCGCTGGTGGTGCTCGGTTTGCTCTACATCTTCTTTCATCGGACTCTTCTGGGAAAGGCGGTTCGCGCTGCGGCCGACAATCCCCAGGGTGCGCTGCTCATCGGGATTTCCGTTCGAAAGGTGGTGGCGCTGGCCTTCGCTCTGGCGGGAGCACTGGGGGCACTGGCAGGCATCCTGGTGACCCCCATCACCAGCATGAGCTTCGATGGCGGTCTGATGCTCGGGCTGAAGGGGTTCGCGGCAGCCATCCTGGGCGGCTACGGAAGCACGCTCGGAGCCGTCGTGGGGGGATTGCTCCTCGGCATCCTGGAATCCCTCGGCGCCGGCTTCGTTTCTTCAGCCTACAAGGATGCCTTTGCGTTCCTCATCCTTCTCGCGATTCTGTTCGTGAAACCTGCGGGACTGTTTGGATCCGTACGAGTGAAAAGGGTGTGAGGGGTTTCAGGTTGGACGATACGGAGTGCGAGGTGTGAGAGCAGGGTTTGAGGGCTTCGAGAGAAACACGGAGTGGGGTTGGGTGCGATGCGTGCAAACCGGGGTGGCAGGAGAACGATACGAGGGCAGGGCGTGAGGCTTCGCCCCTGGGTTCCTCGGCAATGGCCGTCGCTCCTTGGAGTTGCCGTAGCGGCCGCATTCCTGCCCATGATGATTCAGAACGACTATCTGTTTCTTCTCTTGAACATCATGGCTCTCAAT
>CAZEOY010000733.1:0-2080 GCA_964513835.1 uncultured Syntrophobacteraceae bacterium | reverse complement strand
GGGCGCCATCCTCATGCAGCCGCTGGCCCTGGACGATTGCCGGCGGGTGGGACGTGAATTCGTGCTGCCGCCGGCCGCGTGACCGTTGAGCGCATCTAATCGAGCTCCAGGCTCGGACAGGATGCTTCGGCGAAGGGGAAGTTGCATTGGAGGTCCAGCGATCCGACGAAATCCTCCACCGACCTGAATCCCTCTACCTGAAGGAAGCGCTCCATTCCCTCCACCACCCTGCGGGCGACGGCAGGATCGGTGAAATTGGCCGTCCCGATCTGCACGGCCCTCGCACCGAGCAAGAGAAACTCCAGGGCGTCCGTCGCCGATGCGATGCCTCCAATGCCGATGACCGGGCAGTCGACGGCCTGGAGAACCTCGTAAGTGCACCGCAGGGCGATGGGTTTGATGGCCGGGCCTGACAGGCCGCCGATGACATTGGCGAGCTTGGGGCGGCGCGAATAAATATCCACGGCCAGAGCGGCCACCGTGTTGATGCACGAGAGCAGGTCGCTTCCCGCCTCGACGGCCGCCCGGGCGACCTCTGCGATGTGGGTCACATTGGGGGTGAGTTTCGTGATGAGGGGCAGACTGGTTCCCTGCCTCACGGCCCCGACGACCTCCGAGGCCAGCATTGGATCGGTACCGAAGAGCATCCCGCCCTGTTTGACGTTGGGGCAGCTGATGTTGATCTCCAGGGCGGTCACGCCGGGCTGCCCATCCAGCCTACGCGCCAGTTCACCGTACTCCTCGAGGGTGTTTCCGAAGATGTTGACGACGGTGGGGATCCCCTGGTCGCGCAGATAGGGGAGCTTGGAGCGGAGGAAGACCTCCAGCCCCACGTTCTCAAGCCCGATGGCATTGATCATGCCCGCAGGCGTTTCCACGATGCGCGGAGGGGGGTTTCCGGCACGCGGGGCCAGCGAGATCCCTTTCACGACAATGGCGCCGAGCTCTCGGATGTCCAGAAAGTCCTCGTACTCCTGGCCGTAGCCGAAGGTCCCCGAGGCCACCATCACGGGGTTTTTCAGCTGCAGGGGGCCTAGACACACCGAAAGATCGGGGGTGCCATCTGTTGCTGTCGTATTTTGTCCCATTGAATGGATCCTGCCGAGAAGATGGGTCCGTCCTTGCAAACATGGAGGTAGTGGTCCGAAGCCGGACCCTCTGAACTTGCGGCCGGAAGCGCACAGCCGAGACAGGCTCCGAAGCCGCAAGCCATGAGCGATTCGAGGGAAAGCTGCGTTTCGACGCCTTCCCGGAGCGCCCAGAGCGCCAGGCGATACTGCATGGCGAGAGGGCCGCAGGCATAGAGGCAACTCGGGTGGATTCCCTCATCACGCATGACCTGCTCGATGAACTGCGTCACATAGCCGTGGAACCCGAGGGTGCCGTCGTCGGTGCTCCAGTGGATTCGAAGGCCGGGTGCCGCCAAGTGGCGGGCATCCATGAGCTCCGCAGCGGTCCGTGCCCCGTAAAACAGGCGAATAGCTTCTCCCTCACTTCGCGACGGGTCGGCCAACAGCCGGGTCGTCAGCTCTTTCATCGGTGCGATGCCGATGCCCCCGGCCACCAGGAGCACGGGGCCGGCGCCGGGATGCTTGAGGTCGAAGCCGTTTCCCAGGGGGCCGATGAGGCTGAGGGTCGATCCCGGCTCCATCTGGGACATGAGCCATGTGCCGCGCCCCACAACGCGGTACAGGATCTCCACGGTACCCTCCTCCCGCCGGATGCGGTGAAATGAAAAGGGTCTCCGCAGGAGGGGATCGCTTCCGCTTCGGACCTGGAGCATGAGAAACTGCCCCGCCTGCGCCTCGCCCGCGATGGCAGGGCTGTGAAGCCTCATGCGGTACGTCTCATAGGCCACGGCTTCCTGTTTCATGAGCCGCGCAGCCTCTTGATATTTTGCCATACCGTGTTGTCCCCAACAATGGGCTGCATGACGCCCGAAAGGGGGAGAGGCAGCTCATGCCTCTCGATCGGCCGTCTGCAACGGCATCCACCCGATGACGGCGGCCATACGCCCCGTAATTCTTTCTCCCCGGTACGAGAAATAGTCCTCTTTGTGGCAAACCGTACAGCGTCCGGC
>CAZEOY010000732.1:1770-2086 GCA_964513835.1 uncultured Syntrophobacteraceae bacterium | reverse complement strand
CAGAGTTTTCGACCGTGGAAAAGGTCGATAAGTGAAGAGGAATTGGGTCAGTTCAAGCTTTCATAGGCTCCTGCGGCCCTGACGGAATACCGCTCTCCAAAGAGGACGTCATACTGAATCATCCCAAGCCCTCGCAGGAACCGGTCAGACTCCGCCTGCGACATGAAATCCAGAAGCTCACCGTCGCTCCTTATCAGAAACTGCCTGTGAACGACGGGGTAATCCGCCATTCCCTGCGAGAGGTACCGCATGTGTCCCGGCATTCCGAAGCCAAGCTTCTTCAAAAGCAGAGGGGGAAAATAGATCGGGCTGAGGT
>CAZEOY010000732.1:0-1760 GCA_964513835.1 uncultured Syntrophobacteraceae bacterium | reverse complement strand
AGCAGATCCTCCTTGTTTGCCCACATCAGGCACGGGACGCTGGCCATATTGAAGTAGTCTTCCCTGGTATAATCGCCAGGGCTCGACTGGATGGCTCCTGCCTCCCGGTAAAGGGCATACTCCGGCCCGAAATTCGGCAGGTGATCTCCACAGAAGAGGGCCAGTATCGGCTCCGGGCGGCTCTCCATATAATTCAGCAGCCTCGCCAGTTCCCTGTCCGCATCGCGAAGACCCGTTGCATAGGTCCTCAGCATGGGCAGCAGTCTGTCGGGCAGGTCGGCCCACACCTCGACCTCATCCGGTGCGTACCGGTTCGCATCATATTCCCCGTGGTTCTGCATGGAAAGCGCGTAAAGGAAAAAAGGATCTCCAGCGATCCCTTCAATCCTGTCGATGATCCGGTCCACAAGAGCCTCATCGGAAACGAACCACCCCCGCTGCCTGGCTCCGTCGAACTCCCTGAGTGAGACGAATTCATCGAAACCCATCAGAGGAAAAGCATTCCGCCTGTTCCAGAACCAGTCGTGATAGGGATGAATGGCAATGGTCCGGTAACCGGAGTCTTTCAGGAACCCTGCGATGGACGGGGTTTCCCGCTTGATGTAATGATCATAAGGAGCAGCACCGGGAGGGAGAAACGCATTGCTCAGTCCGGTGAGCATCTCGAATTCCACGTGGCTCGTATTCCCTCCAAAGCTGGGAGAGATCATCCGAAAACTCGGGAATCTGGTCCGAAGATCATTGAAGTGCCGGAGTGGGTCCTCCTCCGCTTCAAAGGCGATATGCATGAGATCGTAAAAGGATTCGCTGACGAAGAGGAGGAGGTTGACGGGCTGAACGGGCCGGGTCGGTGAGCCCTCATACTTATCTGAAATCACGTCCTTCAGGAGTTCTTGGATGGTCTCCTCACAGTAGCTTTCGGGCTCGGCCACCAGAACAGGATGAGCGTTCATCGCAAAGGCCAGAAGGAAGCCATTCCGCTCATAGTTCCATTTCTGATCCCAAACCTCGTTTTCCGTTGCAAGAAGGGATGGAAGATCCCAGGGAAGCGTTCGGTAATGGACAACGGATAAAACTGTGGCAGATGCCACAAGGAGCCCTATAATCCGCTTCCTCAGCGCGAGGGGGCTCCCGCGTCTCACGAGCATCCAGAGGAGGACGAGAACGGCGGCCGGCAGCGGCGCAAGAAAGGAGGTCAAGATCTCCGGCTTCGACAGGGCGGGGAAGAGCGCCAAAACATGCTTGTAATACCAGAAGTCCCACGGGAAAAGCGGTTGATGCAGCCGGATCAGCTTTCCATGGTTGACGAGGGCGAAGAGTATGAGGACCAGGAAAGCAAGGACAGCACTCGGAGCCATTCTCCCGATCAGGCCCGACAGCAGCATCATGACGCTGTAGATGAGAGCCAGGTTTGCAAGGGCGAGGTGGGGAGAGCCCATGACCCATGCGAGCGCCTCCTGCAGTCCACCTCGACTGAGTGCTTCCTGGGCCAGAAGCGAAACGATCCCCAGTACCAGAAGGACGGGAAGCCCTGTCCTGCCGGAGCCAATATGCATCTTCATGGAGCTCTCCTCAGTGCGCGGCCTTTATTCGTTTAACCCTGCTACGAGAAGTCTCGAGTCTCGGGTTTCGGGTTCAAATCCAGGCCCCGTGGGCCTTCTCAACGTTTGGGGTGTCCCAGCGGATCTGATGGACTGCGTTCATGTCAGGTCGAAGCTTCATCCCGAAGAAATTGTGAATCTTCCCCCAACCGTGTTATT
>CAZEOY010000731.1:0-2087 GCA_964513835.1 uncultured Syntrophobacteraceae bacterium | reverse complement strand
ATAGTCAGCTCAAATGAAGTATTATCCCCATAACGATGGAGATCCAAGAAGTCAAACGAAAAGCAGGAATCCGTGTGTGCGGAGGCAGTTGAAGGAATGATCCCACGGCAACCAACCGTACAATGTGCCGCGCGTTCGAAGGGGTCTGAGAAATGTGGCATGAGGCTTTGGAGTCGGGACGATCAGGCTGACTATCGATGGGCCAGAGAACGAGGGGGCCGTCGCGAGGTTACATCGGTCACAAAGCCTGCTGAAACGGCCCCCAATGTCAAACACACTATTTCTTTTTGGATCCTCTCTTGGAGGCTTTCAGCGGGTTGATCTTCGCCTGCCCCGGGGCCCCCGTGTCGAGTCTGGCGTGGGTCGCAAAATTGCAGTGGTTGGTTTTCCACTTTATGGAAGGATTTGGGTAGCTTACACAATAGCGACCTGCCGCCACCTCCATGATTCGCTGGCAGCCCTCACACTGTTCGACGATCGGCAAGCAAGCCCCACCCGTATACCCACAGCCAGTTTTGGTCATAAAACCACATTCGCTCCCCGGCTTTACAGTCGTACAAATCATCTCAGTTACCTCCTCATAATTCTTGAATACTCTGACTCACGGTGAAATTGCGCGAATATTAACCGAGTTTTCCCTGCTGTCAAGATCCGAACTCCACCCGAATGCCCCCATATCGAAATCAGGCGGTTTCTGAGAATCATCGTCGGGGGGGCTCGAGGTGTTCATCCTGTCTTCCGGGAGGCTTGTACCCTTTGCAGGTTCCGTGCAGCGCGAATTCTGCCAATTGTGCCGCTCAAGTGAGACAGTATGGTCCACGTCCGCGAGCGCTCGGGATGGGTGGCACTGAAATATGCGGCGCCAAAGCGTGGCATAGACCTTGCTCATCGCTAACTCCGGCTCAGTTCCGTTGCTTGGGCTTCCATGGAAAAACCGCTCAAGGAACGTTGGGTGCTGGTCGAAATGTGAGTTGTCGGCGTACGTAAGCGTCAAAACTCCGTCATTATGTTTTTGCCAACAGAGATTCCAGTGACTTGCTTCATCCTACAGGCTGGTCATGCTGAAGCCGGTGCACTCAACAAGGTGAGGAAAGCATAAGTGTCTCAGAAGAAGATCGGAGAGCTCTTACTTCAGGAAGGATTAATTTCCCAAGAGCAACTGGGCCGTGCGCTCGAAGATCAAAACCAATCGGGGGAGAGAGTCGGGGCTGCGCTCATCAAACTCGGATACATCAGTGAGGATGTGCTGGCGGAGTTCATAGCCAAGCAATTTCATGTGCCGCAGGTCAATCTCTCAAAGCTCACGATCCCCAGAGAAGTCATCACGATCATCCCCCTGGATATTTCTCAGAAGTATCAGGCTGTTCCCTTCGGTCTCATGGGGAATACCCTCAATGTTGCCATGGCGGACCCCGGAAATCTCTTTGTTGTGGATGATATCCGGTTTCTGACCCGCAAGAGCATTCAGATCCACGTTGCCTCAGAAGGCATCATCAAGAAGACCATCGCACAATTCTACGCAGCAGATGAAAGCATAGATGATGTTCTGGGGATGCTCAGGGATGAGGTCGATGTCGATGTAGTCGAGGCCGCCGAGGACGTCGATCTCTCCTTCCTGGAGGACGCTGCTGAACAGGCGCCGGTCGTCAAGTTGGTCAACCACATCCTGATGGACGCCATCAGGAAGCAGGCAAGTGACATCCATGTCGAACCCTATGAAAAATCCCTGCGTGTGCGTTTCCGCATCGATGGTGTTCTCTATGAAACCATGAAGCCCCCGTATGCTCTAAAAAATGCTCTGGTTTCTCGGCTCAAGATCATGAGCAAGCTCGATATATCGGAGCGGCGACTGCCTCAGGACGGGCGCATCAAGCTCAAGGCCAAAGGTCGCGAAATGGATTTTCGCGTGTCCGTGCTCCCCACTCTGTTCGGTGAGAAGGTCGTCCTTCGTCTGCTCGACAAATCCAATCTTCAGCTGGATATGACGAAATTGGGATTTGAGGTTGGCCAATACAAGGATTTTCGTGACGCAATCTACTCGCCGTATGGGATGGTGCTCGTGACCGGGCCGACGGGCAGCGGGAAAA
>CAZEOY010000730.1:0-2091 GCA_964513835.1 uncultured Syntrophobacteraceae bacterium | reverse complement strand
ATACTTGTCATTGAATTCCTCCATGAAAAAGTGCGCGAGGGTCAGGATATCCTCCGGCCTGTCCCGCAAAGGAGGAAGATCGATGCGGATGGTTGCCAGCCGAAAATAGAGGTCCTTCCTGAACTGCCCCATCTCCGAGGATTGCCAGAGGTCCAGGTTGCAGGCGGAGAGAATGCGGATGTCCACGCTTCGCTTCCTGGTTCCTCCAACGGGGAAGAACTCCTTCTCCTCCAGGACTCTCAGGAGCTTGGCCTGAATCTCCGGGTGGAGGTCCACGACTTCATCCAGGAAGAGGGTTCCACCGTCCGCCACCTGCAGCAGTCCTTCTTTGCCTTCGGAACGTGCACCCGTGAATGCCCCTCTTTCATAACCGAAAAGCTCACTTTCGATGATCTCCGCACTGAACGCCGCGCAGTTGAGGGCTACAAAAGGGTAGGCGCTTCGGGGGCTTCTGGCATGAATCAAGCGGGCGAACAGTTCCTTACCGACCCCGCTTTCGCCCTGGATGAGAACACCGGCGTCGGGGCTCTGGGCACTCTTGATGGCAAGGACCTGCGCGTCGACAAACTTGGCATTTCGCCCAATCAACCTGTTGACGGAGTGCAGCCGCAGCACCTCCTGCCTCAGGCGATCCACCTCGTTCTTCAGGCCCGCGTGGTCGAGAGCTGTCTGGATCGTGAGCTCAAATTCATCGATGTCCACGGGCTTGACCAGATAGTCGAAGGCTCCGCGTTTGATCGCCATTACCACGTCCTTCACCTGTTCATAGGCGGTAATCATTACTACCGTGGGTGAGGGTCGCAGCTCCTTAAGCTGGGAGATGAGATCCAAGCCGCTCAGGTCAGGGAGTCCAATATCGAGCAGCACAAGGTCCGGTTCTTCGTTGCGGGCGAGCTCGAGACCACGGGCTGCATTCTCCGCTTCAAGGACGATATAGGACTTCTCCAGTAAACGACGCATTGCGCTCCGAAAGGGATGTTCATCGTCAATGACCAGGATCTTGTGCTTGTGGCGCATCGAAGCCATTCCACCCGTGTTTCATCCTATGCCGGATAAGCCGCAGCCACCGTGCCTTATGCACAGCATGATCGTTGTCACCCAAATCCGAACGGGAATCAAGACAATCGGTTTCTGGTGCTATGGACGATCGTTAGCCGCAGAGCTTGATCTGGGCTTTATAGGAGCAAATCAGCGGTATAAGGGGAGCGGGGGGAAGCGGACCGTGTTGGCAAGAGCCCGCAGGCCCCCTGTTCATCAGATTGTGCATTCGTCTGTTCAATGCTCTCCGTCAACGGCGAGGCAGGCCCGAGAGCAGCCGTGAGACCTCGAAATCGATAACGCGCTGCACGTCGTAGGGAGGCACGCCCGCTAGATCAATGGTGCTGATGCTCTGGGAGCTCGATCGGTCCCGGAGACTGTAGAGGTTGAGATCGATCCGGACCAGCGGAGTCGATGCCGGTGCAATAACGCCGAGCACTCCACCGCTCGCGGCTCCGATTGCTGCGCCCGCACCCGCATCTCCGGCAGCAGCTCCAATGACGGCTCCGGTGGCGGCCCCAAACAGTGCTCCGCCAAGCATATTGCCCGCGCGCACATTCGGGTTATCGCGTGATCCCGGAGAAAGCAAAACCTCAATGGCGAAGTCAGCCTCACCTTGGCGCCGGACGTGATCATAACCCTTCCGGTAGAGGGTCTGGTGCGTGTAGGGCAGATGGTAAATGCCCAAGGGTGTATGGTCCTGCACGTCCAGCGCATAGGTCATGTCGTTGGGGCCCAGACTGAAAGGGGGACCCGCTGCGTAGGCAGGGGGCTCTTGATACGGTTGAGCGGGACCGGAACCATAGTAGGGTCCGTATTGGTAAGGAGCACATGCGGCCATTGCCGCGGCAGCCAACACAAGGAGGATGAGCACCTTCCCTGAATGTTTCCATGGTTTCATTGAATTTCTCCCTTTGTCGAGTTGTCGACCTGCTTCTTAGCCCAACACTTTTCAAATTTATCACAAAACCTGATAAGCAAAAAGAATTCCTTAAACTGCCCTGGATATTCGATATAGCAGGCCAGACCGTCGTGCGATGGAACGATAGGGTA
>CAZEOY010000729.1:0-2093 GCA_964513835.1 uncultured Syntrophobacteraceae bacterium | reverse complement strand
ACTACCTTCTACACCTGCTGAGGCTGGCCTAAATTTCATGCGATTGCCCTGCGAGAGCCGCCTCTTCATGGGAACGCTCCATGAATGCCCGGATGAAGACCGCGACGCCCGGTTCATCGCCGTTAAGGGGAGTCCCATGGAAGTGCTCTCCATGAGTGACTGCCACATACAGGACGGCCTTCGTGTGGTTCTGACCGAGGACGATCGCGCCCGGATCGAGCTGGAAAACGATCGCATGGCGGCAGACGCCCTGAGGGTGCTTGGACTGGCCACACTCATGGTCGACAGTGAGGATGACTTCGGCGTGACCGGCTGCCTGACCTGGCTGGGGCTCATCGGTATGGCAGACCCGGTAAGGCCGGGAGTGGCCGGGCTCATCAAGGAATTTCACCGGGCGGGCATCGATACCATCATGATCACGGGTGACCAGAGCCCCACCGCCTATGCCATCGGCAAGGAACTGGAGCTCAGTCGCGGGGAGCCCCTCGAAATTATGGACTCCACCCACTTGACCAGCATGGATTCTGAGATGCTTCAGGCGCTTTCGGACAAGGTCCATGTATTCGCACGAGTCACGCCCGCCTACAAGCTCCAGATCGTGCAGGCCATTCAGGGAAAGGGACGCGTGGTGGCCTTGACGGGCGACGGTATCATCGATGGTCCCGCTCTCAAGGCGGCGGATATCGGAATCGCCATGGGTGAAGGCGGAACCGATATTGCCCGGGAGGTTGCGGATGTCGTCCTCGAGGAAGACAACCTGGAGACGATGATCGTGGCCGTTCGGGACGGGAGGACCATCTACAACAACATTCGCAAGTCTCTCCATTTTCTCCTGGCCACCAACTTCAGTGAGATCATCGTCATGTTCCTCACCGTGGCTGCAGGGCTTCCCTCGCCCATGAGCGCCATTCAGCTTCTGTGGATCAACTTGATGTCGGACATCTTCCCGGGCCTGGCCCTCGCCATGGAAAGACCGGAAGAGGATATTCTGGACCAACCGCCCCGTACCCCCAGCCAGCCCATCGTCAAGACGTCGGACTTCAAGCGGCTGACCTTCGAGGCTACGACGCTGAGCCTCGGCGCCATGGCGGCTTATGGATTCGGAATCATGCGTTACGGGATGGGAGCGAACGCCAGCACTTTGGCTTTCCACAGCCTCACAACGGGACAGCTTCTCCATGCCCTGAGCTGCCGCTCTGAGAAGCACAGCTTTCTGAGAGGCGACCAACTGCCCTCCAACCCTTACCTCAACATGGCCCTCGGGGGATCTCTGGCCCTCCAGCTGTTGACGATCCTGGTGCCCGGTCTTCGGGGACTGCTTGGGTTGACGCCCGTCGGACTCATCGATGCAGCGGTCGTTGCGTCCACAGCCCTGCTCCCGCTTGCCATAAACGAAGGAACGAAATCTCCGGGCTCTGATTCAGCAGGTTCTGATTCGATGGTTTCTGAAGGTTGACGCAGCGCCGGGATTGCTCTAAAGGTTTGAGTGGACATCCGTGGGCGACGCTGATTCTTCAGGAGCGGTCTGAATGGCCGCAGACTTGCCGCAATACCGCCCTGCACCCGAGATTGGGCGAACGTGGGTTATTTCGTGTGAATTCCTCACCATGCCAAGCTAAGGCTCTCCTGGCTTGCTCCCGGCACCTCGGCTATGAAGACGAAAGGGTCATACGGATGAAGAAGGATTTCATTTTTACCTCGGAATCGGCGACGGCCGGCCACCCGGATAAGTTATGCGATCAAATCAGCGATGCCATCGTTGATCGGTATCTGGAGCAGGACCCCTACGCCGTGATTCGTGCCGAATGTGCCGTCGCCTCCGGGGTGCTCTTCCTGGCATCGAGGTTTTCGTCCAAAGCGACGGTGGATGTTGCTCAGGTGGCCCGGAAGGTGATCAGCAAGGTGGGCTACGACCGCGAAGATTTCAACAGCAAGACGTGCAGCATCCTCACAAGCATCAAGGAGCTCCCCGCCGACGATTCCACCCTGTTCGACGCGGACGCCCTGTCCGAGGACGAAATCGAGGGCTTCCACGTGAAGCAGCAAGGCACCTTTTTCGGTTATGCGTGCAATCAAACCCTTGCACTGATGCC
>CAZEOY010000728.1:0-2108 GCA_964513835.1 uncultured Syntrophobacteraceae bacterium | reverse complement strand
AATGCAGGATGATGTCGTCAAAAATGCCTTCGATGGCCTGATCCGTCCGGATGTGATGGTCCAGGGCAATGTCCACTCGCTCGGGAGTGAACACCAGCGGGTAACTGCTGATGTAATGGGATTTCTGAACTATCTGACTGTAGATCCTGGATTTCTCCTGCTTCACGATCTCACGGTATGTGGCGGTCCTCTCAGCGGATTCAGGATCCGAAATGAGGTCTACCAGTTCTTTCTCGGGATGCAGTACCACTTCGGGGGTAACCACGAAATACGAAACTTTGGTGCTCGGCAGCTTCTTCTCGTAAGGGAGCAGGACCCGTTCGATCACGCTGACCAGCCCTCGAGCCCCGGTCTTTTCTGCAAAGGCCTGCTCTGCCAGCATGCGCAGGGCTTGGTCTTCAAACTGAATATCAATCCCGTAGCTTCGAAAATCTTCCTTTTTTCCCAAGATGATGGTGTTGTTGGGGTTCTTCAGTATTTCATGAAGGTCGTTCACTTCGAGAGCTTCCAGCACAGCGATCACAGGAATGCGTCCGACAAACTCGCTCTCGAATCCGAAAGCGATCAGATCCTCGGCCTTGGCGAGCCGATTGAACCGGAGCTCATCCCCCTTGCTCTGGATCTGGGCTCCAAAACCGATCTCCTGACTTTGCAGCCGCTTCTTCACGATGGGGGCGAGGCCGTTAAATGCTCCGCTCATGATGAACAGGATGTTGCGAGTGTTGATGGTCCGCTTTTCGCGTTTTCCGGTCTTCCGATAACTCTCAAGGGCCTGAAGCTGGGAGATTGGATCGTGGGGAACCTTGAGATCCACCTCCGTTTCTTCCATGGGTTTCAGCAGCGCCCGCTGTACGCCGGCTCGCGAAACGTCCGGGCCGTAGAAGTGGCCCGACGCAGCGATCTTGTCGATCTCATCGATGTAAATAATCCCGTACTGAGCCAGCTCCAGATCGTCGTCCGCCTCAATGACGAGTTCACGCACCAGATCTTCCACATCCCCGCCCACATACCCCGTCTCGCTGAACTTGGTCGCGTCACCTTTCACAAATGGAACACCGAGCTTCTGTGCAATGAGCTTGATGAGGTAAGTTTTCCCGACACCCGTCGGTCCCAACAGGAGAATGTTGTTTTTAATCCTTCCGACGGTTCGCGGCCTCCCGCGCTTGCCTTTTCGATTCAGCTGCTTGATGCGGTTGTAATGGGTACAGATCTTTGTCGCCAGTATCGCCTTGGCCTCGTCTTGTTTGATGACGTATTGATCCAAATAGGCTTCCAGCTCTTCGGGCTTCATGTCAAATCGAATGCGATCGATCCCGCCTGGCCCCTTTTTGTCCTCGTGGGTCTCCTTCCCTTGGGGAAGCATCATGGGAGAGATCACCTTGATTCGATAGCCGTATTTTTTGGAAAGGTAATCGCTCAACTCTTTCTCGAGCTCTTCCTGGTTCGGCACTTTCTGAGAATCATCAGCCATTTTGAGCCTTTCCGAAGTCAGCAGCTGTAAACACGCATGAAAGCTACGTTCGATCATAGTATAACACTCCACTGCCTCATTTCAACCGAAGCAGACCGTGAACGGAGACCAGGCAAGGATCGAGCTTTGCAGGCAAGGTTCAAGGCCCTTGCGTTGAAGATTCTGGGAATCCGGTTGCAGGTCTTTGAATTGCTGATGAAGAGGAGGCGGCAATCACCCACTTCATCCAGCTTGAGCTGCCTGCCTTTTCCACCCTTTCGATTACGAATTCCCTATTTCCGAACCCATGCTTTCCGCTCTGCTTTCAGTGCGATCGAAGTACTCTCTTCGTCAGGAACCGACGTCCCCTCACCGATCTATGCCCTTTGCCTGCAGCATACCCTGGATCTTACGTTTCAA
The DNA here is from genome assembly GCA_964513835.1 of uncultured Syntrophobacteraceae bacterium. Classification (GTDB taxonomy): domain Bacteria; phylum Desulfobacterota; class Syntrophobacteria; order Syntrophobacterales; family Syntrophobacteraceae; genus JALOOX01. The sequence continues at coordinate 238 of CAZEOY010000728.1, read as the reverse complement.
GGCTGGGAGGTCACGCTGGACAAGCTCCCAGACGCGGACAAGGTTTACACCGAGGTAGTCGTGCACCAGAACGTTGCGAAAGCCTGCAATGCCACGCCAGTCGACATCCGGATGGTCTGCCTTCAGATCTGAGGAAAGTCTCTGGGTTGATTCCGATAAAATATGGAGGTTTCTCAGCACCGCATCCTGGGTTTTGGGGTCCGAAAAAAAATAGGCCTCTCCCCCTTCGGTGTATTGC
>CAZEOY010000727.1:0-2111 GCA_964513835.1 uncultured Syntrophobacteraceae bacterium | reverse complement strand
GACCTACAATTATGTTGCATTGGAGCAGACCGCGAATCAGGCCGTCCAGGATCCTGAAACCCTCTACATTGTCATCCACGACAAGGAAGGCCGGGTCGCTGCCTTCAGTGGGAGGCCCGAGCTGCAGGGGACGGTTCTGGAGGATCGGGTGAGTTGGGCTGCTGTCGCATCTGCCGAGCCCCTCGTGCAGGAGGATTTGAGTGGGTTGGGAGCTGGTAAAGGAATGGAGATTGCCGTACCGGTCTACATCCCCGGTTCCGAATACCGATGGGGTACCGTGCGGGTGGCTTTGTCGCTCGAGCCCATGTATGAGCAGATTCGAGCCGCTCAGGTTGTCATTGCAGGGGTTGGCATGCTGGCCTTGATTTCGGGGGTCCTTCTCGCCTACTGGGTCGCCAGCAAGATCACCCGACCGCTGGCAGACCTGACACTGGCAACCGTCGAGGCGGCCAGGGGGCGGTTGGAGCAATCCATCGATGTGCAGACGCACGATGAAGTGGAAGTCCTGGCCAACAATTTCACGATCATGACCCGCGAGATCCTCTTCCAGCGAAGACAGCTGGAGTCCCAACTGCGGGAGATTCAGCGGCTCCAGAGGTACACGGAGCAGCTCTTGACGACCATGAATGACGGACTGCTCGCCATCGATCGCGAGGGGCACATCGCCACGATCAACCCTGCGGCTCGATCCATGCTGGAATTGCCCGAAAGGCTTCCCAGCGGCGTATCCGTCCAGGCACTCCTCAAAGACGCACCGCAACTGACCGGATATCTCGCGGAGATGCTTCGCGAGCAGGGAGGGTGGAACCAGCGGGAGATCGGAGTGAACCGCCATGGAGAGGAGCAGACTGTTCTCGCCAGCAGTAGCATTCTCAAGGATGTCGAAGGGAACGTCCTTGAACTGATCGTCAATCTGCATGACGTGACTGAACTGAAGAGGCTGGAGGCCCGGATGCGTCAGGCGGATCGGCTTGCCGCCCTTGGAGTCCTGGCAGCGGGCATGGCTCATGAGATCCGCAACCCTCTGTCCGCCATCAAGACTTTTGTGCAGCTCCTTCCAAGGAAGATCCACAGGGAGGGTTTTCTGGAGAAGTTCAATCGAACGGTGCCTCGGGAGCTCGATCGCATCAACGGTCTCATCGAAGATCTCCTGGAGCTGGCCAGGACTCCCAAATACTATATTCAGCCCCTTCACCTGGAGCCCCTCATGCGCGCGACTCTGGATCTCTTCGAGGAGGAGCTGTTGTTGAAGGGAGTGCGGTTGGAGAGTCGATTTGACGCCGACCTCCCCGCCATAAACGCGGATCCCAGCCAGTTGACCAAAGCTTTTCAGAATGTCCTGAGGAATGCCATGCAGGCGATGCCGACGGGAGGTACCTTGTGGGTTGAGGGATGCTCAACGAAGGACACTGTCCCTCCGGTCCATGGCTCAGAGTACAAAGACTGGATAACCCTCAGGTTCAAGGACACGGGCATGGGCATGGACCCGGAGACATTGAAAAACGTTTTCAACCCGTTCTTCACGACCAAAGATCAAGGAACCGGTCTGGGACTGGCCATCACCCACAAGATTGTGACGGAGCATGGCGGGTTCATTGAGGTGTCCAGTGAACGGGGTCAGGGAACCTCTTTCACGCTCTATTTCCCTCTGGGCCGATCGGAGAAAGCCATTCGGGCTTGAGCGAAACCATTTTGTCGATTCGGCGTTGGGGACCTGGAGTGCCGGGCGGGCTCCATGTGAGCATTGATTGGCATCAAACTTGTTACCCTCTTCCTTCCAGAGCGCCGACCTTTTTCCAATGGGCGCTATCTTGTGACTCGAGGAGGATGCGATACCATGGAGACGATACAGGAAGAGACGATTTTTGTGGTGGACGATGACCAGGGAGTGCTCGAATCCTTCGATGCCATGCTTGGAGATGACTATTCCGTGGTGATGCTGAATGACGGGGCGCTGGCGGTGGACCTGCTGACCCGGAAGAGCCCCAGGCTTCTGTTTTTGGACATCAAAATGCCCGGCATGAGTGGGATTGAAGTGCTCAAGGTCATTCGAGAGAAGCAGCTGAGCACAGAAGTTGTCATCGTGACAGCGCTTCCACAGGACAAGTATG
>CAZEOY010000726.1:0-2112 GCA_964513835.1 uncultured Syntrophobacteraceae bacterium | reverse complement strand
CGAACCGGCGGTTTGCGCCCTCAAGTATCGCTCCCGCAGCCTATGAGAGGTACTCTGACCGGACATGGATTTCAATTTGCCAGGAACGTTTGCGTTACGGCTTGGTCACTTTGAATCCCGGCCAGCACAGAGCAATCCTTCTCCCTGCAAGGCGGATCGCAGACATTGATTGTCCGACTTGCACAGTGCCTTCCTCAGATCACCTGATTTCCAGCGATTGATGAGGTCAGGCTCCCGAATGAGAGGGCGTGACAGCGAAACGTAATCCGTCAGCCCTTCTCGGATGATTTTCTCGGCAACCTGGTAGGATCGAATTCCTCCCACCAGCATCAGAGGAGCTCTTATCCTTTCTTTGTATCTCGATGCCTCGTACCTGTAATAGACTTCATCTTCAGGCAGATCCAGACTGCCTACTCTCAAGGGCATGTACTTTCCGGAATGGTGCGCTCCTCCGCTCAACTCGATCGCATCGATTCCTTCGCTTTGGAGCATGGCCGCAACCACAACCATCTCCTCCACGCTGAAACCTCCCTCCACGAAATCCTGGGAATTCATTTTGATGAGGATGGGGAAACGTTCTCCCACAGCTTCCCGGATGCGCCGAAAGACTTCCAGAATGATTCTCGCCCGGTTTGCGATACTTCCCCCGTACTCATCCTCCCGTCCGTTGAAATATGGAGAAAGGAACTGGCTCAGCAGATAGCCATGGGCGGCATGGATCTGGACTCCGTCAAAACCTGCCTCCTTTGCCCGAATCGCCCCTTGTCCGAAGTCTTGTATCGTTCTTTGAATTTGCTCGAGGGTCATTGCCAGACATCGATGCCCCTGCTCATTGGCCATGGCGGAAGGCCCCAGCGCTTCCAGTCGTGTCAAACCGACATGAGCCCGGCATCCTGCATGGGCGAGCTGCAAGATGATCTTCCCGCCCGCCTTATGGACTGCTTGTGTCAGTTCCGCCATGCCAGGAACGAGATCATTGCGGCAAATGCCCAGTTGCCAGGGGCCTGCCTGTCCCTCCGGAGCAATATAGGCATGTCCGGTAATGATCAGCCCTATTCCCCCCCGTGCGAGCCGAACCATCAGATCGACAAGCCGCTGAGTACAACCTCCTTTATCGGTCGCCAGGCCCTCCCAGGTGGCGGATCGAACGAAGCGGTTTTTCAAAGTCAAATCCTTGATGGTGCTCTCTTCGAATAGTTCCGGCATGTCCTTCCTCGATAGTTGCAAAGTTGAATGAGCCTTGAAGGTGGCGGGGCCGTCTTCGGCCGCTGCGGGAGTTTTCAGCTTTGACCGGGACGGGCGGAGCGGAAACCGGCAGGCTGGCGCGAAGAGGTTGTCGATGCGGTCAAGCCGCTGTCAGCCTCTCCCTGCCGCTATAAACGGTAAATCTTCCTCCGCGTGCAAAGAAAAACTCTTGCCTGAGGAGAGCCGGTAGTGATCGCATCAAGGAATCATTAATCCTCCATCGATGACAACCACCGACCCGGTCATGAATGAAGACAGGTCCGAACAAAGGTACGCAACTAAAGGACCGATCTCCTCAGGCTCACCCAGCCTGCGCATGGGGATCGATCTTAAATATCGCTGGAGCATTTCCTTGTCTTCGGTCAGGTGCGCAATGAGCTCCGTGCGAATCCATCCGGGGGCAACCGCATTCACATTGATATTGTGCTTTGCCCATTCGATGGCGGTTGCTTTGGTAAAGTGGGCCACGGCTGCCTTGCTGGCATGGTAAACTGCCTGATTGGGAGCAGCCACGAAGGCGCCGACCGATGCCATATTCACCACCCGTCCGTATTTCTGCGCAATGAAGTGTGGTCCAGCGGCCTTTGTGAAGAGGAACAGGCTCTTCAGATTTGCGGCCATTACCCTCTCGTACTCTTCCTCGGTGGTGTCGAGGAGCGGCTTGGGCAGTTCCATCCCCGCATTGTTCACTAAAATGTGGAGGCCGCCGAGCTCGGAAACGGTCCTCTCCACAACGCGGGTCACCGAATCCGCATCTGTTGCATCTGCCTGGGCTGATAAAGCAGGGCATCCAAGACTGCGAACCTGATCCACGGTCTCCTCAATTTGTCCCAGCGTACGGGCTGTTGCGCAGACGCCTGCCCCCGC
>CAZEOY010000725.1:0-2115 GCA_964513835.1 uncultured Syntrophobacteraceae bacterium | reverse complement strand
GCACCATGGGGTCGGTCTTCCGGCAGGCATCGGCGCGGCCCTGGCGCTTCCTGACCGCCGAGTAGTCTGGTTCAGCGGCGACGGGAGTCTCCTGATGAACATCCAGGAACTGGCCACGGCCGTGGAGCAGAACGTGAACGTCAAGATCATTGTCATGAACAACGGTGCTCTCGGCCTGGTGCAACAGCAGCAGGAGCTGTTCTATGGTCGGCGCCTCGTGGCTTCCCGATTCGAAAACCAGGTGGATTTTGTGAAGATCGCCGAAGGGTTCGGAATGCGGGCCATTGACCTCTCCGTTTCAAGCGATCCCGCTCCGATGCTCGAAAGTGCGTTCGACGAACCAGGACCCTGCCTCATCCATGCCCGAATCGACTCGCATGCCCGGGTTTATCCCATGGTGCCTCCGGGCGCAGCAAACTGTGAGATGATAGAAGGAGAAACCCATGCCATCATTCATGCGTGAGATCGTGTCCACCCCTCAGGATTCAAACCATCTCTTCGAACAGCTTGAATCATTCTTCCGGACAGGAAGACTCGCCTGGAAACGCAAAGTGGGCTACAAAGGATTCAAGGAGGTGGGGATCCCCAGCGGATGTTCACCTCCTTTGGACCGCGGCCCCCATTTATGCTCGAGATCGCCTGGGCTGAGCAACACATGGGATGGGTTGGAAGATGTGATATTGATGGTGGAATCATGATCTACCTGAGGAGCGTTGCGGTAAAGGGGAATGAGACTCCAAGGGACTCATTTCCGTTCAATGCCCCTTTCGTGAGGGCATTCAAAGGGATTGAATTCCTGCACCCGGTCACCTTTTTTGTTGGAGAAAACGGCTCCGGCAAATCCACGCTTCTCGAGGCGATCGCGGCGGGAACCGGCTCTGTCACGGTGGGTGGTCAGGACATTCGACGCGACAAATCCCTTGTCCATGCCCATCGATTGGCTTCTCATCTCAGGTTTGTCTGGAATCGCGTCACGAAACGGGGTTTCTTTCTGCGGGCCGAAGACTTTTTCGGTTTCACCAGGCGGGTCCATACCATGAGACAGGACTTGGAGCATCTTGCGGGGGAGCTCGACCAGAAGTTCACCGGATATGCCCTCCAACTGTCCAAGGGTGCCGTCCTCAGGCAGAAGGCTGAACTGGAGGGCAGGTACGGTGAGGATCTGGATGCCAATTCCCATGGGGAGAGCTTTCTCAAGCTGTTCCAATCACGGTTTGTTCCCGGAGGGCTGTACCTGCTCGATGAACCCGAAGCTCCCCTGTCCCCCCTGCGGCAGCTCTCCTTTCTGTCGATGCTCAAGGAAATGGTTGAACAGGACGGCCAGTTCATCATCGCCACCCATTCCCCCATCCTGATGGCCTTTCCCGAAGCCTGCATCCTGAGCTTCGACAAGCTTCCCATCAGAGAAGTGGCCTACGGGGAGCTCGAGCATGTCACCTTGACCCGGGCCTTCCTCAACAACCCCCAGTCTTTCCTCCGCTATCTGTGACTTCTTCAGGACCGGCAGGCTCCACCTGCACCCGAAACCTGGGGAGGCAGGAGGAATGATACCTTTGCATGTAGAGGACTAATTTCTCCCGGACCGCGCACCTGAGATCCCAGGCCTTCGAGGCGTCGGAGGCACTCATGAGGGCCCTCAATTCCAGCACGCTTTCCTTGGCATCGGTCACCTGAAATCCCCACACCCTGCCATCCCAGAGCTCAGATTCCCTCAGGATTTTGAGCAGCTCCCGACGCACTGCCTCCACGTCCACCCGATAATCCGTGTAAAGATAAACCGTGCCCAATACTTCTGCGCTGGTTCGAGTCCAGTTCTGAAACGGCTTTTCGATGAAGTAGGTGAGAGGCACCATGAGACGACGCAGGTCCCAAAGCCTCACCGCCACGTAGGTTGAAGTGATTTCCTCGATTCGCCCCCACTCGTTTTCAATGATCACTACGTCATCGATGCGGATGGGCTGCGTCACGGCAATCTGGAGGCCCACAAGCAGGTTGGCAATGGAGCGCTGAGCCGCCAGACCGACGACGATCCCAAGAATCCCCGCAGACGTCAGGATGCCCGCTCCCAACTGCCGAACCCTCTCGGAAAGCATGAGCATGGAGGCAACGGCCACC
>CAZEOY010000724.1:0-2120 GCA_964513835.1 uncultured Syntrophobacteraceae bacterium | reverse complement strand
GTGGACGCCGATCTGCCCGAAAATTCCGACTGGGACCGCGGACTGACCCAGTCTCTCTACGGCGGGGACGAGCACTACCGGCTTTCCCAGGAGGTGATCCTGGGCATGGGCGGGGTCAGGATGCTTCGGGCACTGGGCTACACCAACATCCGGAGCTTCCACCTGAACGAGGGGCACGCCGCGCTCCTCACCCTGGAACTGCTGGACGAGGCGGCCAGGAGGAGCGGCAGGGAAACCGTCGCCCGGGAGGACGTGGAATCGGTGCGCGGCCAGTGCGTCTTCACCACCCACACCCCCGTGCCGGCCGGGCACGACAAGTTCCCCGTCGATCTCGCCCGGAAGGTGATCGGGGATCGTCATGATTTCTTCGGGCTCCAGGGAGTGCTCTACGAAGGCCACACCCTCAACATGACCTACCTGGGCCTGAACATGAGCCGCTTTGTGAACGGGGTCGCCCAGAAGCACGGCGAGGTCTCGCGGCTCATGTTCGCCGGCTACTCCATCGAGGCCATCACCAACGGGGTCCACGCGGCCACGTGGGTTTCGGGGCCCTTCCGCGAGCTTTTCGACCGGTACATCCCCATGTGGCGCCAGGACAACTTCAGCCTGCGCTACGCCTTGAGCCTCCCGAGGGAGGCGGTGTGGAACGCTCACATGCAGAGCAAGCGGCGGCTGATCGATCACGTCAACCGGGAAACGGGCGCGGGCATGGACGAAAACGTCCTCACCCTCGGGTTTGCCCGGCGCGCCTCCACCTACAAGAGGGGAGATTTGCTCTTTCAGGACATTGAGCGGCTCCGAAGGATTTCGACCGATGTCGGTAGAATCCAGGTGATCTACGGCGGGAAGGCCCATCCCCGGGACCAGGGCGGCAAGGAGATCATCAAGCGGATCTTCCATGCCGGGAACATCCTCAAGAACGACGTGAACGTCGTCTACCTTGAAAACTACAACATGACCCTGGGCGCCATGATCACCGCCGGCGTGGACATTTGGCTCAACACGCCGGAGCCCCCCATGGAGGCGTCGGGCACCAGTGGAATGAAAGCCTCCCTGAACGGGATTCCCAACCTGAGCGTCCTGGACGGCTGGTGGATCGAAGGCCACATCGAGGGGCTGACGGGGTGGTCCGTCGGCGAGAAGGTCCTGGGCAAGGGCGAGGATCGCGACCATTCCCAGGACGCCCCGTCGCTCTACGAGAAGCTTGAAAAGAACATCGTTCCCCTTTACTACGGAGACCGGGAGCGCTTCATCGAGATGATGATCTATTGCATCGCCATCAACGGCTCGTTTTTCAACACCCAGCGGATGGTGCAGGAATACGTCCTGGATGCCTATTTCATCCGCTGAGATCAACCGGCCTCAGGCCCATGCCCGGCGCGGCATTCACGCGCCATGCCCCCTGCCGGCATCGGGCGATCAGCCTGTGCTCGATCGCTTATCCAATCATGCTTTTCGGTTCAGGATCGCCCATCACCGGTGCGCGGCGACGACTCTGCGGACCAGCTTGTCGATTTCCACCACCACCACGACGGTGAAGGAGAGCAGGGCGATCCTCAGCCACTCCTCGGGCGTGATGGGCACCATGCCGAAGATCCACTGCAGGGTCGGGTGATATATGGCGGCCAGGTGGGCGCCGAAAGCGGCAAGGGTCCCGAAGAAGAGGAACGGGTTGCCGAGGGGATTCATCCTGAAAAGCGACCGCAGCTCGGACCGGCTGTTGAACGCCTGGAAGAACTGGAAAAAAACCGTGACGGTCACGGCCATGGTCCGGGCCTTCTCCAGGGATGCTCCCCGGTTCAGGTCGTGGATGAATTCATAGACGACTCCCGCCGAGATCAACAGGGCCACCAGGATGCTGCGCTCCACCATGAGGCGGTTGAAGATGCCGGATCGAGGAGGACGCGGCGGCCGCTGGAGGACGTCCTGTTCTCCCGGCTCGAAGGCCAGGGCCATGTCCTGAAGGCCGTTGGTGACGATGTTGATCCAGAGCAGCTGCGCCGGAAGGTAGGGAAGCGGCAATCCCATCATCACGGTGGTCAGGATCGTGATGATGGCGGCAATCCCGGTGGGGATGAGGAAAAAGGTGACCTTGCGGATGTTGTCGAAGACGACCCGCC
>CAZEOY010000723.1:0-2122 GCA_964513835.1 uncultured Syntrophobacteraceae bacterium | reverse complement strand
GAACGCCGCGTTCCCGATATCAACCTTTGGAGAAAGAAGGGGGCCGGTCCATAGAAACAACATGGCGAGGAAATGTATGCCAAGCGCACCGGTGACCCCTCCCCGCAACTCTCGTCTCACGGACCGGGGGGCAAGAATCGAGCTGAGCTCAAGGGGACCGGCGGGGCAGGCTGCAAGGAACGCTGCAGCATGATCCTCTCCCGCACTTTCATCAACGCCAACCTTGTACTCAGCAACCAAGTCGCTGACCATGGGCGTCTCCTGAAGTGCGTCCAAGAAGTACCCTGACAGTCCATTGGCGCAATCCCGGCTGAAGCCATAATCCCGGTTCTTTGCCGGTTTCCGGACTCCAACGTGCACCGGGTCAGGGCTTAGAGCGGCTCCTTGGACGCCCGCTCATGAAGTCACGACGCCTGGAGTCACATGCCCGGTCCCCCCGCGACCGGCCGGCCCGCACAACCTGCATGGCTGTCTTCAGAACTCGTAGCGCACCATTGCATGGAAACTTCGTCCCGGTGCGGGGATCTCGTCACCCACGATGAGGTCCGATGTGGGAAAGAGATTTTCACGGGTGAGGTGCTCACTGTACTCTTTGTCGAACAAGTTCTCGATTCCAACCAAGATACGTAGGCCTTTCATGGGCTCGCAGCCGCCGAAGAGATGAAAGACAACGAACCCCGGCGTCTCGTCCTCCGGGAACGCTTCCGAAACATCGTCCTGCCTTGCGACCAGTCGCCCGCCGAACTCCACCCACCAGGGAATCCGTTTTCCGTAGTCGGCGCGCACCGCCAAACGAGCCTCAAGAGGCGGTATTTCCGGAAGATCTTCGCTGTTGGTCTCATCCTTGCCCCGGACATAGGAGATGCTCATGGGAAAGCTCCAGTGGTCGAAGGGCTTCAGAACTGCAGACAGCTCGCCTCCGTAGAGGCGCGCGTCAACGTTTCTGAAGCCTCGGACCAGGTCGACGGTCCCATTGTTGTCCACGTCCTGCCTGGCGATAAGGGTGGAGAGAATGAAGTCATTCACCCAGAAATGAAAGACGGACGCAGAAAAGACACCCCAGGGCTTTCGCCATTCAGCCCCGATGTCGACTTCGTACCGGACCTCGGGAGCCAGCGTCGGATTCCCCAGCTGAAATCCGCCGGGAGCCGGTGAAAAAGCATAGAATCTCTCGGTAAGGTTGGCAGGCCTCGAAATCACCCCGGTCCCGGCATGCAGAACGAGCGTGTCGATCACCTCCCACTCGATGAGCACATTTCCTGAGCCCAGGTATTCTGCATCATCCACATCGGCTGCGTCGGGGCCGAAGAACCTGACGAACTGCTGCCGAATGGGCACATTCCCAATGCCGATATCATCCACGCCATCAGCTTCGCTTCGCGCATAATCGAGCCTCCCGCCTACCCTCAGGTGCCAGCCCGGAGCAAGGTCCACGTTGCACTCCCCAAACGCGCCGGCGTTCCATTGAGAGACGTCCGGCCAGATGTGGTCGAACAGTGTTCGATTCTGCGCCAGGATGAACCGCGTTCTCACGGCGTCTCGGGCGATGCTGGAGTAGTCGGCCCCCGTGGTGAGGAGCATTCGGGAGTTCAGCCTCCACTCCTGTTTTATGCGCGCCGCATAAGAATCGGAATCCGTAGTCGTTTTCGCCTGCACCCGAAACCTGTCCGGCCTGTTGAGGTTGCTCATGTTGTGATCGACGATGGAGAAACCGCCGTCGACCTGGATCTGCTCCAACGTGCACCCGGGACGATCGATTCGGTAGCCCGTGTTGTAGATCCAGGTCTTCGTTCCGTCGCTGTCCATGGGAAGCGAGGGTGACTCGAAGCCTTCATCCCGAATGTAATTGAGGCCGTTCCACCACCGGTGGTTGTTCAAGGGTCTGAGTCCAAACGAGAGCGCTCCTCCCTCTTCTTTCTTGTCTGCGGGGACGGTGGTTCCGTTGGCGGAGTCGTAGTCCCCGTAGTTGAGTGCATCCAATGCCAGGTAGTAATCCACGTACCGGTTCCCCCCCCGCACTCCGGTGCCTCCCCAAAGCCCATTGCGGCCACCGTCGTATTTGCCGCTGCCCCACGCCTGAATCTCATCCGGTGCGTCGGGACTCCGTTCATAATCCGTGGAC
>CAZEOY010000722.1:0-2128 GCA_964513835.1 uncultured Syntrophobacteraceae bacterium | reverse complement strand
GGCATGGCGGTAATAGAGATCGTTACGACACCCGATGCAGCCGCAAAACTGGATGAGCTCCTTTGGGTGGTTCTTTGGCAGCCCCTGGGCCTCCCGCGCGATATAAGGAGTTCGTTCAGCCTGGAAGGCGAGGAGTTTGAGCTGCTGGCTCGAGAGAACGGGCAGGTGGTCGGAGGAGCGGTTGCCGTATGGACAGGAGAGGCCGAGATGGAGCTCCGGCATTTGGCAGTCGCTACTCATGCCCGGGGGCATGGCATCGGACGCAGTCTCATCCATGAACTGTGTCGCGTCGCCATGGTGAAGAAATGCCGCCGGATTCACACCATCGCTCGTAATACGTCGGCTGACTTTTTCAGAAAGCTCGGTTTTCAAAATGCCCCGGGGCAGGCACCGGAACATCCCGTGTTTTCGGAATACGGAATCACTTTCGAGCTCATGGAGAGATTCGTCGAACAAGGACCGCTCAAGCCGACCGCTTAAACCTTGCGCGTTTCCCATCGGCGGAGCTCGACGGTCGACCGCGGAGGGACAGTCGGATGTTTGTTACAAGACGTAGGCTTGGTCCTTGCGAGCCAACCGGAAACAGACCGGCAGGCGCTCCAGAAGGACACGATCAGCAGCATGGACAATGCATGATCGGCGACAATTGTAATTCCCCAGCGGGAGAGATGACTGCCTTTGATCACTGCTGTCATTGGTGCGGAAAAAAGGTCTGTATGCCATAGCTTGGCAGCAATATTCCGGGGGGTTGGCTCGCCCTCATGCTCTTGAGCGGCGGGGATCCATTATGACGGTTGGGATTGCATGGCATTGGGTTTCGTATCGGTGCTGCGGCGGATTGGAGCGGGGAGGGACGTGGTGCGTGGGCGTTCAGGAAGCGGCTCCTCCGAGGTAGGCAGACTGGACTTCGGTGTTGGATGCAAGGTCCTGGGCTGTGCCTTCGAGCACTATTCTTCCGAGCTCCATGACATAGCCGCGGTGAGCCAGCCGCAGGGCGGCCCGGGCGTTCTGCTCAACCAGCAGGATGGTGACCCCTGCCCCGTTGATCTCCTGAAGCGTCGTGAAAATGGCTTTGACGAGAAGCGGCGCGAGCCCGAGGCTTGGCTCGTCCAGGAGGAGGATTTTCGGACTGCTCATGAGAGCCCGGCCTATGGCAAGCATCTGTTGCTCTCCACCGCTCAGCGTCCCTCCGAGCTGATCCCGCCTTTCGGCCAGGCGAGGGAACAGGTCGTAGACTTGCGCCATGGCCTGTTTCACCTGCACGGCATCCCGGCACACAAACGCCCCAAGATTCAGGTTCTCCTGGACCGTCAACGTCCCGAAAATCCGGCGTCCCTCCGGCACCTGGGCGATTCCGCGCTTCACGATTTCATGGCCCGGAAGCCGGTGGAGATCGGTCTCTGCCGAACGGATGGCGCCGCCGGAAGCCCGCACCAAACCGCTGATGCTGAGAAGTGTCGTGGACTTGCCGGCCCCATTGGCTCCGAGAATGGCCACGATCTCCCCCTCACGGAGACTGAGGTCGATTCCGTGCAGCACCTCCACGTTCCCATACTTCACGTGCAGGCCGGCGACTTCGAGGATCACGGGCTTACCAGTCATGTTCAGTTCCCAAGTACGCTTCGATGACCTTCGGATCCCTCTTGATCGCCTCCGGTGATCCTTCGGCGATCTTCAGACCGTATTCCATCACCACGATCTTTTCGCACACCCGCATCACCAGGCTCATGTCGTGCTCGATGAGCAGAATCGTGATGCCACGGTCGCGAATGCTCCGAATGAGGTCGACCAACCGGCTGGTCTCCTGTTCGTTCATGCCTCCGGCCGGTTCATCCAGGATCAGGAGCTGAGGGCCCGTAGCCAGGGCTCGAGCGATCTCAAGAAGCCTCTGGCTGCCGTAGGAAAGGTTACGGGCCAGCTGGTCCGCCTGCCCCTCGAGCCCGACATAGTCAAGATATTTCAATGCAGTAGCGACGCCCCGACGCTCTTCTCTCCTCTGTCGGCTCGTGTGAAAAAGCGAGCCGATGAGCCCCGTTTTCATCTGGCAGTGATACCCGGCGAGCACATTCTCGAGGGCGGAAAGGTTCTGAAACAGGCGGATGGTCTGAAAGGTGCGTGCGATGCCACG
>CAZEOY010000721.1:0-2129 GCA_964513835.1 uncultured Syntrophobacteraceae bacterium | reverse complement strand
CGCTAATTATTTTCAGACTTTCAAATTAAAGGAGCTTGTGAGGCCGCTCCCGACGTGTTCTGGCCGACTCAGAGGAAGCCCTCTGAGTGTGCAATGAGAGAGAATCTTATCTTTGTATCAGAAGGTGTCGATCACGCAATGTCCGTAGAAACTGCAGAAGGGGTATCTGCACGATACTTGACGCACGGAGTCCAGGAGCCGAGCGGTCGTTCGCAGCCCGCGCACGTATTCAATCCCTGCCGCTGCTTGCAGTAGCTGTTGACCACATACTCGAAGATCCGCGCATTGCGGACGGCGAAGGCGATCTCGTCGGCGATGAAATGGAGGAGCAGGTGGTCGTCATCACCGAAGGGAAGGCCACCCCCCTTGTTAATGACCTCCAGCACCCCTACGGGCTCGCTACCGGCTACCAGCGGAATGGCGATCAGGTTTCGCGTTGAGACGCCCGATTCGGCGTCGAACCGCCTGTAGAAGCGAGGGTCATTCTGCACGTCGTTGACGATCTCGGACTTCCGATGGCTCAGTACCGCGCCGGCAATACCCCTGTCAGCGGGAAAGGAGATGCCGCTCAGGACCGATCTGGAGGCGCCTTCGGTTTCAAAGAAGATGAAGTTCTCTTTCGAATCGTCCAGAAGGAGCACTGAGGCTTCTTCCGCAGACACCACGTCCGTGCAGAAGAAGAGAACCGTCTCCAGGAGGTCATGAAGGCCAAGGGACTGGGCCAGGAGCGTGCTCACCGTGAGGTAGGTGTTCAAGTAGGCGACTTGTCTGGATGTTTTCGCACGATGAAGAAACGAATGGATGGTCTGCCCCAGGAATTTGACCAGACTTTCCCACATGGCGGAAGACAAATGATACGCCTGCGCGGATGGCACGATACCGAGAATACCCAGGGGGCCTTGCTGCTCCTGCAATGGCCAGAGCCAGTAGTCCGAGACACGGATGGGCCCAGCGATGCCGTGGAGGAGTGCAGGAGTCTCCCTGTCGGGGAGGGTTCGATCGAGTTCGGCGCGGCAGATGGCCTCCACAAGGGGGATTTCTCCTGAGGCCAGTCCGCGATGGTGAAGGCTGGGCAAAGGGGCTCGTTTCGGTGAGAGGTACATGAAAACTGCGGGAATCTCCCCGAAAGATGCCATCCAGGGAAGAGCGAATGACAGGAAATGCTCGATGCTTTCACTGGTGACGGCCTTTTCCGCCAGTTCCAGGAACTGCACCATGTCGTCGGTGTGTCGATCTTCTTTGAGATGGCTCGTTTCCATGGGTCTCCTCCATGAAATGCTTCCGCATTGCCGATGATGTGGCGCCTCACCCAACACCCCGTAAGGGTAGGGGGCCGCAAGTCCGGAAGCCCAGAAGCGTAAGGATCCTGGCGGCAGCACCAAAACAGCTTACGTAATCGCATCCAGCGGAGCTTAAGAAGCCCCGTTGAACGTTGAAAGGAGGTTATTCTCGTTTCGCGTGGTGTTGCTGTGACTGGAAATATGTATCAACAGGTGCAGGGGAGTGGAGAAGAGGCTGAAGCTCAGATGAGCGGTTTAAAGAAATCGAGCCAGAGCATCATGGTCCCATAACCTTCTCAAAATAACAGGTTTAAATGATATTTAAGGGCTTCGGAGCTGAGAAGTCAAGAGGGATGAACACAGCTCAGCGCGTCCTCCCGATAGGTTCGAGTTTCTGCCATTCCTTGATTTTTCGATGCATTTTCCGGATAAGATGGAGATCGAAAGGTGGGAGGTATTCACAGAAGAGCTTGTGGGTGGATGACTGCCGGTTCTCTGCGGTTGTGAGGCCGTTTGAGTCTTACATCCTCTCGCTTTTGTCGGGGGCGGTCGGCCCGGGGGAGGTGGCCCCGCGCTCCCGACCTTTTTGGGGAGCTGCCACCACGCTTGAGGGGTGTTCGCCGGAATCAGGGATGATGAACGTTTATCAGCGATTCAAAAAGAAGATCGAGCAGCGCCAGTCTCTCCTCGAAGACCGCATTCGGGAGCTGGAAGAGCAGCGCCTGGCAGATCCCGTGCAGACGGCGCATTGGCGAGAAGCACTTTCGCGGGTGAGAGGCTCCCTGGAGGATCAGCTCCTTCGCATCGCCGTGGTGGGGTCGGTGAAGTCCGGGAAAAGCACGCTGATCA
>CAZEOY010000720.1:0-2131 GCA_964513835.1 uncultured Syntrophobacteraceae bacterium | reverse complement strand
TGATGTATTTCGTGGCATTCACCGCTGGGACGATCTTTGTGGAATGTCTAAGGAAAGCGGATTCTGCAGGGGAGCTGAACGAGGCGGGTGTCACAAAGGCTTTACAGTCCTTGAAGGACTTCGATACCGGCGGCCTTACACCGCCATTGACTATCAGGAGCAATAGATTCCCCATTGCCAGGATTTTGAAATCGAATCCAGCCAAAGGGATACTGGAGCCGGCATCAGACTGGATCACTTTTTATTGAGAGATTCCGGTGAAATAAGGGCTGACACGTGCTAGCTCTCAAACGACTAACGTCAGGGTATGTCGTAGGGGGGAGGCACGCCTCGCCCGTGGCCGACGCATGCGTCGCCCCTGCATTCCCTTCTTGAATGCTCATTCGCTTGAGTCTTGACGGAAACTAATGGCTCCCGGGCATATTGAACATCATGTGTATCCCTGCCAGAGACAGGCCGAAAATGAAGATTTCTTTGAGCGTCTCATCCGGTATTCGACCGGCGAGCCGCGGCCCGATTTGACCTCCCAGCAAGACGCCGGGAATGGCCCACAGGACAAGATCTAAGGCGAATTGGTCCCCGATCGCAATATGGAGTAGGGCAGCGAACGCGGCATTCGCGGCCATAACGATCAAGCACGCTCCCATGGCGGATTCCATGTTCAGCCGGAGCCGGTTGCGCAAGATGGGCACCAAGAAATCGCCCACGCCCATTGACAAAAGCCCTGTCAAAACCGCGAAAACCGTGGACAACCACAAATACGGAGCAGTTTGGCGCAAGGAAACGTTCCTCACAGACGCGGCCTCAAAATCGTCCCGTGCGTAAACAAACACCAGGGCCAGGGCCAGGCTAAGCGCGCCTAAAAGAAAAACAACCAAATCCGCTGAAACCAACTTGGACAGCCACACCCCGACCGGCACGCCAACGAACGCGGCTGCGGCCAGAAAGAAAGACAGCCGCAAGTCAGTCTTCTTGGCTCGAATGACGGCTAAACTCCCTGAGCCCATGCCTCCCACTTGAATTACCAACGAAGTCACCACAGCCCGGGAAGGGTCCAAGTGAGCGACAAGCAGGAGGTACGGCATCCACAGTATGCCGCCGCCGAATCCGACCAGCGTTGCCAAGGTTGCAATAATAAACCCTGCCGGCAGGGCCATCCATTCACCAATCACCGGGCCTGTTTCGCCTCCGTTTCAGCCAAGGGTGCTGGAAAGAGCTTGAACTCGTCCAAAATCTCCCTGAACCCTGTCAGGGTATCCTCGATTCTATCTATCTCCTCCCGACAAGCAGGGTCATCCCCTAGGCGAGAGCGGAGCTTTTCAAGCTGGGGTTGCACGGAAGCTTCCGCGGATAGTCCTAGAGCTACAATTTCTTGAATGTTACTGGTCAACCCGTTGATGGTTTCTCCAAGCAGACCTATTTCATCCCGTCTTTGAATCCTGATAGTCCGACTGAGATCTCCTTCGGCAATCAAACGCGAATGTTCTACCATCTTTTGGAGCGGCCCTGTGATCCTCCTGATGAACATGACCAATACAATCAGAGTGACCACGGCCTGGACTGCGCCCATCAAGAACGCCTTGTTTTGCAAAGTCTCCATTCGATGCCGAAGCACCTCAAGTGCTTGCGCAGGCGAAGGAACCGACTGAGTCAACATTTCCTGCTGGGGCGTGGCTGCCCGAATTGCCCATACAAATTCAACGGTTATAAGGAGCGACGCTGCCGCAATCAGACCAAAATAGGAGAGCATTCTTCTCTCGAGGCTGGACCGTTTCTTCATGGACGGGTCTCCCTGTGGCGCCTGTTAATCACAAAATGGAATTTGAGAGAGGCTCTTTGTATATTCCCATGCAGTGAAATTTGCAAGGTCGGGGCAGTACATCGAGCATTCATTTGTATATAAAAAGGGCGGCATCTACATGGATATCAGACACTTACATTGGCGAGTTTACATAATATGCGCCGGACTCTAAGCGCCTTTTTTTATTGCTGGTTGTGGCCGACCGGCCATGGATGTTCAGTTACGCGGAGCGATTGTTGATTCGCAATGACGCTATCCCCGCCCGCACACGGATGCTAATACCGATTCGCGATTCAAAATGTGAGCCTTGCGATGGGCGCTCCTGGGAGG
>CAZEOY010000719.1:0-2132 GCA_964513835.1 uncultured Syntrophobacteraceae bacterium | reverse complement strand
CAACAAAGCTTGCAGTTGAAACCTGGGGCAAGGCGGGACGGGAGCCCTATTTTCACATCTCCTCTCCCGATGGGGGTTGGCAGGCCAAGAATCCAAGGAAGCACGCGGATTATGTGGAAATAGGTGACTTTCCACAGGCTTGGATGGGCCTGACGGCGACGATCGACGTCGAGGCCCGAGCCAAGGAGTTGGCCGTCATGAAATTGATGGGGGATCTTGGACTGCTCGGCTGATTTCGGCCAGGCACCCCGACACATGGAGAAGGGTTTACAAACCGCCCGTGTATCCCTTGTAGACGTGAAAATCCTCCAAAACCGCCTCATAGTCCTCACGAAGATTCTCGTGGAGCTTGGCATTCTGCAAAGCGAGCCCACCAAACTCGGCCATGGACCTGGCAAACTCAGTCTCAGCAACTGTAAACCTTCGCGGGGTCGACGTGTACAGGCGCAAGACACCGATGACCTTGTCTTTCAGAAGCATCGGGACTGACAACATGGAAGCAATCCCCTCCTCGCGAGCTCGCTCGGGGTATTGAAGCCGTGGATCCTTCGTGGCGTCTTCGATCCAGACGACTTCCCCCTGCATGCTGCTGGCAATGCTGCGGTCCATGTCGAGGGGACCTTTCCTGAGATACGCCGCACTGAGGCCGCTCGAACTGGCCAGCTCAAGCTGCCGGGTTTTCGGGTTGAGAAGCCGAAGGGAGCATGCCTTCAACGCCAGAATCTGGATCGCCTTGGTCACAATGAGGTCGAGGATCTCTTTCACGTCCAGAGTTGATCCGACAGCCTTCGCAACCTCCGTGACGGCTTTGAGATAGGAAACCTCCTGTGACTTATCCTCAAGCAGCCGTGCGTTTTCGATGGCCAATCCACCCTGTTCGGCGAGCGAGGCGGCAAAATCGATTTCCGCCTGCTCGAAGACTCTCTCCTTGCTCGCATGCAGCTTGAGAACACCGATCACCCGATCCCTCACCCGGATGGGCAGGGAAAGGACGGAGACAATCCCTTCGGCTCTGACCGCTTCGGGATACTGGATCCGAGGGTCCGTCCTCGCGTCTCTGATGTAGGTGACCTCACCGTGCATGGCGTCTGCAACGCTTTTGTCCGCGTGTACCGCCCCCTTATCGAAATATCGATCGCTCAGACCACAGGATGCGACCAGCTCCAGGGTCCCGCTGCTTTCATCCAGCAGACGAATCGTGCATCCCTTGACCTCGAGAGCCACAACCATCCCCTGGACCATGATCCTCAACCTTTCCTCCAGGGAGAGTGCCGTGTTCAAGGCCTTGCATACTTGACTGAAAGCATAGAGGCACCTGGCATCCCTTTCCATTTCATCCTCCCTGTACCTGGGGTCAACGGAGGGCGATCATCTCACCGCCCTGTCACGAAACTTGCCACGGAGCCAACTTGGAGTCAGATGGTAAAGGCCGGCGCTCAAGATACCCTGTTGCAGGAGGCGACCGAAAGAATGAGAGCTCTGGTGCGCGCGCCCAACTGAACCCGATCAACCGCAATCTCCCTGATTTTTACCGTAAAGCCCATGCTGAAGGCCGTCAACCTGTTTTTCAACCCCCGGCAGCACCGGGGTTGGATGCCGTGGGAAATATTCTGTAACCTTTTCATGCCGACTTTCCACTACAAAGATGAACGGCTCAGTCAACCGGTTGCGGCATGATCTCGTACAATGTTGAAACACAAACCTCTGAGCAAATGAAAGGATTGTCTGATGAAACGCATCACACTTATGTTAGCCTTGTTTGCCTTTGGCTTCCTGGTGCTTGGGACGACTGACGCATCGGCCCGGTGGCATCGCCACGGTCCTGGAGGAGGAGACGGAGCTGGAATCGGAGCGGGTTTTATCAGATCGCTGGACCGGATGGACCTCTCTGTAGACCAGAAGCGGCAGGTCGCATCGGTTCTCAAGTCCCATCGGGAGGAGATCGCGAAAGAGATGACCACCGCCGCTGAAGCCCGGGCTGCTTTGAGAAAGGCGATGCATGCTCCGGTTTACTCTGATGAAGACGTGAGAGCAGCTGCTCGCACAATGGCGACACACCATGAGAGGATGATTCTCCTTTCACTACCGGACACAAATTTGGCCCATTGCTGAGGGGGTGAAAGCCACGGGAA
>CAZEOY010000718.1:0-2140 GCA_964513835.1 uncultured Syntrophobacteraceae bacterium | reverse complement strand
AGCGCCTGGCTGGTCAAGAAGCAGGACAAGATCAAGCGGATGAGCATCGGTTTCTGGCCTCCCATGATCTGGTGCGGCATTTTGGGAGGCTTGCTGCTGATGGAGCCCGATTTCGGGACCACTTTTCTGATCGGATGTTCCACGTTCGTGATGTTGCTCCTGGGAGGAGTCCCCTTCAGACATCTGTTCGCCCTGGCGCCCTTGGCGGCATTGGTTTTCTACCGGTTCGTTTACAAGGTCCCTTACCGTTGGGAACGGGTGACGGCTTTCAGAAATCCATGGACAGATCCCCTGGATTCGGGGTACCAACTCATTCAGGCCTGGATTGCGGTGGGGTCGGGCGGATTCTGGGGGATCGGTCTGGGTGCCAGCCAGCAGAAGCTGTTCTATCTTCCCGAGGCATTCACGGATTTCATCCTTGCTGTGGTTGCGGAGGAGTTGGGGTTTGCGGGGATCACAGCCGTCACGGTGTTGTTTGCGCTGTTCTTTCTGACGGGGTTCCGGGTGTCGAGGTCCGCACCCGACCAGTTCGGCGTGCTGTTGGCGGCGGGGCTGACCATGCTCATTTCACTTCAGGCTCTGGTGAATATGGGAGTCGTGCTCGGACTCATGCCGACCAAGGGGTTGCCCCTGCCGTTCATCTCTTATGGTGGGAGTGCTTTCACGGCCAATTGCCTTGCTGTGGGCATTCTCATGAACATTGCCCGACATGCTGAGAGGCGGGTGGTTCAGGATGTATAAAGGCTATCAACATATTCATTTTGTAGGCATCGGTGGAATCGGCATGAGCGGCATTGCCGAGCTGCTGCTGAACCTCGGATACAGGGTGAGTGGCTCCGACCTGAGAGAGACGGAGATCACTCGCAGGCTCGTGGAGCTGGGTGCGGAAATTCATGTGGGCCATGACGGTGATCATGTCAAGGGGGCGGATGTGGTGGTCCTCTCCTCGGCCATTTCCGAAGAGAATCCCGAACTGCGGGCGGCTCGAAGCATGGGCAAGGTGCCGGTGATCCGGCGCGCTGAAATGCTGGCGGAGCTGATGCGATTGAAGTATGCCGTGCTGGTCGCCGGCGCCCACGGCAAAACCACGACGACGTCCATGGTTTCGACGGTTCTCGCTCGTGGCGGCCTGGATCCGACGGTGGTCATCGGCGGCCGGCTCAATGCGTGGGGCACCAATGCCAAGCTCGGTTCGGGAGACTTCATGGTGGCCGAGGCGGATGAGAGCGACGGAACATTTCTGCTGCTGCCTCCGACCATCGCGGTGGTGACGAACATCGATCTGGAGCATATGGATTTCTATCGGGACCTGGAGCACATCCAGCACACCTTTCTCGAGTTCATCAATCGCATCCCTTTCTACGGGCAGGCTGTCCTCTGCCTCGAAGATGAAAACATCCAGACGATCCTGCCGCTCATCTCCAAGCGATACGTGACCTATGGCCTGTCATCCCAGGCCGACTTCCAGGCGCGCGAGATTCGATCCGACGGCTTGAACACGACCTACCGGGCGTTTCACCAGGGGCAGGAGCTGGGGGAGATCGAATTGCCCATCCCGGGACGCCACAATGTACTCAATTCCCTGGCTGCAGTGGCTGTGGCCCACGATCTCGAGATCGACTGGCCCAGCGTTCGGGCCGGCCTGAGGGACATGACGGGGGTCCAGCGACGGTTCCAGATCAAAGGGGAGGCTGGAGGGGTGCTGGTTCTGGACGACTACGGACACCATCCGACGGAGATCCGGAATGTCCTGGAGACGCTGGCCCAATGCTTTCCCGACCGCCGGCGCATCGTGGTGTTTCAGCCTCACCGCTACACAAGGACTCAGGCGCTTCTGGATCAATTCGCGCGCTGCTTCTACCACTCGGATCGGTTGTTCCTGACGGAGATTTACGCGGCCAGTGAAAGACCCATCCCCGGGGTAACCGGGGCTCGTCTGGCGGAGCAGGTCGCTGCGCACGGGCATCATGATCTGGAGTTTCACACGACCTTCGAAGGGTTGCTGGGGAGTCTGAAGGGGACGGTCCAACCGGGCGATGTGGTGATCACATTGGGTGCCGGAAACGTGTGGCAGATCGGTGAGGATCTGCTCGATTCGCTCAAGGGTTGAAAATGCTGCAGCCACAAACCTTGCTGTCCG
>CAZEOY010000717.1:0-2142 GCA_964513835.1 uncultured Syntrophobacteraceae bacterium | reverse complement strand
CCATGGCGCCCATCGAACAAAACGGTTCGTGGATCACCCTGAGTGAGAAGGGGTCGATGAACATTCCCGACCGCCCGTTCATCGGTTTCATCGAAGGGGATGGGGTCGGTCCTGATATCTGGGCCGCGACGCGACCGGTTGTGGAGAATGCCGTGGAGAAGTGCTACGGGGGGCAGCGCAGGATTCACTGGGTAGAGCTTGCGGCCGGTGAAAAAGCTTATCTTGAAGCCGGTGAGTGGCTGCCGGCAAAGACGCTGGACCTGCTTCGCCAGTGTGTGGTGGCCATCAAGGGACCCATGACGACACCCGTAGGAGAGGGTATTCGCAGTCTGAATGTGACACTGCGTCAGCTTCTGGACCTTTACGCCTGTGTGAGACCCGTCCGTTACTTCTCCGGCGCACCCTCACCCATGAGGCATCCCGAAAAGGTCAACATGGTGGTGTTCCGGGAAAATACCGAGGACGTCTACGCGGGGATCGAATGGCCGGCCGGTTCCGAGGAGGCAGCCCGCCTGGCGGCTTTCCTGAGGGATTCTTTTGGGATCGAACTGCTTCGGGATTCCGGTATCGGAGTCAAGCCCATGAGCCGTTTGGCGACGCAACGCCTTGTTCGCCGGGCCATCCGGCATGCCTTCGATCATGGGTTGCCGTCGGTGACGCTGGTGCACAAGGGAAATATCATGAAGTACACGGAAGGGGCCTTCAGGAACTGGGGTTACGAACTGGCGGCAACGGAGTTCGGTGACCGGACCGTTCCGGAGGGCGAGCTGTCGGAAAGGTTTGGCGGGAAGGTGCCCGCCGGATGCATCGTGATCAAGGATCGCATCGCGGATTCCATGTTCCAGCAGGTCCTGCTGCGCCCTGATGAGTACTCGGTGCTCGCGACTCCGAATCTCAACGGGGATTATCTGTCCGATGCTCTGGCGGCCCAGGTGGGAGGGCTGGGGATGGCGCCGGGAGCCAACATCGGGGACAGCTGCGCCATATTCGAAGCCACTCATGGAACGGCGCCCAAGTATGCCGGTCTCGACAAGATCAATCCGGGGTCTCTCATCCTGTCAGCAGCCATGATGCTCGATCACCTGGGCTGGAGCGAGGCGGCTCGCTGTATCGAAAGCGCACTGGAGAGAACGATTCAGGCCGGAATCGTCACCTATGACCTGGCCCGCCAGATGGATGGCGCCAGGGAAGTACGCTGCTCCGAATTTGCATCCGCCCTGGTGGATCGCATGGCAAGGCCCTGAAATTCGGTAATTTGGGCAGCAGTCTCATGCAATTCTTGAATTCACAATCTGGAACACCCAGCAGTCGAGTCATGGCCATGACAACATGCCTGGAAGATCTGAGGGAATCCAACGAGTTTCTCAATCTCTTGTTGGATAACATCAACACCGCCGTCCTCATCGCGGATGAGAATTTCCAGATCCAGGAAGTGAACCGTTCCTTCACCCAGCTCTTTGACCGGGCTTTCGACGGCGAGATCAGGGGCCGCTTTGGAGAGGCGGCAGGGTGCGTGCAGGCGGTGATGGAGAACAAACCCTGCGGCGAGACATCCCACTGTCAGGAATGCGTGCTCAGGAAATCCCTCATCAGTACCATGACGGCCAAGGTACCCATCGACAAGGCTTCCCTCAGGCGGGTCTTCTACATCGGCGGCGCTCCCGTGGAGAAGTTCCTGGAATTCAGCACTCGTGCTGTCACGTTCCACGGTCGGCAGATGGTGCTGGTCTTCATCTACGACATCACCGAACTGGAGAGCCAGAAGGTTGAGCTGCAGAAGCGGCAGATGCAGATCAACGAGGATCTGGCTGCCGCTGCGGAGATCCAGAGAAGCCTGCTCCCAATGGCTATCCCCCGTTCCGTGCGTGTTCGGATGGCCTGGAAATTCCAGCCATCCTGGAAGATCGGTGGCGACATCTTCAACATCTGCTGTCTCGACAGGGAGCGGATGGGGCTCTACATGCTCGACGTCTGCGGCCACGGAGTCTCGGCCGCCCTGATCGCTGTGACGGTGAGTCAATTCTTGGCCAGCCATCGCATGTTCTATGGGGAAGAGGGGGGAGCGCCGCTATCCCCGGGAGAAATCCTCAATAGCCTGAACAGGGCATTCCCTTTCGAACGGTTTAACAGTTTCTTTTCAAT
>CAZEOY010000716.1:0-2143 GCA_964513835.1 uncultured Syntrophobacteraceae bacterium | reverse complement strand
TGCCGCGTGTGCGTCTGAAGGCTGGTCACCATTCTGTTGAAGGCATTCCCCAGGGCGGCCACCTCATCCTGCCCGTGAACCCGGACCCTGGCATTCATCTCTCCCCGATCCACCCGGTCGACGGCCTTGGCCAGCTCGGTCAACGGCCCGGTGATGCGCCGGATGAACAGGAGACAGCCCGCCAGGGCCACTACAAGAATCGCCAGCGTCAGCGAGATCATCTGCACCCATAGTCGTCGAACCTGAGTCCGGTAGGGTTTTTCCGAGATGCCAAGCCGCAGCGTCCCTGCCTTGCCTTCGAAGATGGGGACGGCCATGTCCAGAAAGAGCTCGCCAGCCTTCGAGGCGATTTCCTGGATATGAAGCGCGAATTCGCCGGAGGCCGGCTGGTTGGCGGTGACCAGGCCGGCGGGAATGCCTTCAGGGAAGGTGTGTGCCACCACCTGCCCCTCTTTCAGGACGAAGAGGTAAGAAACGGCGGGATTGCTTCGCAGCTGGTGCTCCAGCATCTTCTGGAGGGCCACCCTATCGTTGGTGAGCACCATGTCGGCGGCCTGGAGCGAGACGGCGTGGGCGAGATATTGCGCCTGGCCGGCAAGGGACTCGAACAGGCTTCTGCCGTAGCGATGGGTCGCCAGCAGCGAGATGAGAACGCCGCTCGAAATCACCAGGAGGGACACTCCGGCCAGCAGTCTGCTCTTGAGGGTTCCGAGCGGCATGTCGTCTCCCTGCTATTCCACGTCCCGGGCAAGTCCGCGCCATAAATGCCTGATGCCGTCATACCATTCATCCCGGGGCTCCACAAAGCGCTCGATCATGATCTCCCCGAGAATCCCGGCTCCCACGGGATCTTCGTGCATGGACAGGAGAATTTCCCGGACCGCCAGCTTCGCTGCCGGGGCCAGGGAGCCCGAGGCCACCACCGGCGGTATGCCGAAGGGCTCCGACTTCCGGATGACACGGGTGGCATCCGTCAGGGAGGGCTTCTTCTGGCGGTAGAATTCCCAGACTAGCCCGTCCACCGCCGCTCCGTCCACCAGCCCTTTGGCGACCGCCAGGATCGAGTTGTCGTGGCTGTAAGTGTAGATTGCTTTTCCGAAAAACGTCTCCGGTCGCTCATTCCTCTCGGCCAGCCAGTGAGTCGGTACAAGTTTCCCGGTGTGAGAATCGGGGTCGGTGAAGGCAAACGTCCGCCCCTTGAGGTCCTCCAGTCGTCCGAAGGGACTGTCCCGGTTGACGATGAGATAGGACTGGTAGAAATGGCTGCCCTGAATCTCGGGAGTCGCAAGGAGCTCGAAGCCGTACTTGCCTTTCCCGGTGGCGTAAGGTCCAGAACAGATGAACGCCAGATCAATCCCCCCATTGCCCACGAGCTCGCTGATTTCCCCGTATGTCTTTCGTTGGACGAGCTCCACATCCATTCCCAGTCTATTCCCCAGATAATCCAGGAGCTGCCGGTAATGGACGAAGGTCTCCTTGGGAGAAACCATGGCCCCAACCGCCACCCTCAATACGGGCCGACCAGGTTGCACTGGGTTCGCTTCACCCGGTCTCGACGCCGCGATGGTCTTCTCGAAATCGACCACCGTCGGTCCCGTCGAATCGGTGCATGCCGTCATGAAAGCGAGGAACACCAGAATTCCGGGAAGGTACCCGAAAGGCTTGAGGCGGTAAGGTGACAAAGACTGCTGCATGGCTTCACCCTTCGCGCGCCGCTCAACGGCATGGTCGTGGAATCAGGCGTACCAGTCGGCACGCTTCAGCGGCAGTCCGCTCATGCCGCGCTCACACTTGGCGAGGAGGGACTGGAACACGCTGAGCCGACCCGTCTCGAATCCGTGGGCCGACCCGGCCATGTAGAGGCGCCATATGCGATACGTGACCTCGCCCACAAGGCGACGGACCTCCTCGTGCCGGGCTTCAAGCCGACACACCCAGTGACGCAGGGTGAGGGCGTAATGCTCGCGAAGACTCTCGACGTCCCGCACCTCGAACCCGCTCGCCTCGGCGGCTTTAAGGCTGGTGCTGATCGGCACCAGTTCCCCGTCCGGGAAAACATATTTATCGACGAAGCTCGGCCCGGCCTTTTTCAGATAACTCACTGAAGCGGCGATGCCGTGGTTCAGAAAGACTCCCGGAGACC
>CAZEOY010000715.1:0-2159 GCA_964513835.1 uncultured Syntrophobacteraceae bacterium | reverse complement strand
CAATCACCTGGTGCGGGATTTTGGGGGCTTTCGAGCTGTCGATGGGGTGAGCTTCAGGTTGGCCGGCGGCGAAATCTTCGGTCTTCTTGGGGCCAATGGCGCGGGCAAGACCACGGTCATCAATCATGAGCGGGAAAACGGGCAGAGATCGGCGTGGGGGGCCCGAGAGCCGCCGCAGCCTCTTCATGAGGCCTATAGCCGTATGGCTGGAGCGGCTTCGGGTGATGACCGTCAAGGAGTTCCTGCAATTCACGCGGGACGGGGCACTGATTCTGTTCATGATCTATGCCTTCACGCTGGACATCTACCTGGCGGACTCGGGCGTCCGGTCGAGCTGAGGGACGCTGTCACGCTGGTTCACGATGACGACCGAAGCTTTTCATCGAGGGAGCTGGCTGGACGGTTCTGCCGACCCTCCTTTGAGGTCGAGGGGAGTATCCAACGCGGGAGGGAAGGGATTCACCTGCTGGACCGCGGCGAAGCCATGGTGGTGCTCGATATTCCGCCGCGCTTCGAAGAGCTGCTGCTGAGCGGCAGCCCCACGTCCGTGCAGGTGCAGGTGGATGCATCCAACTCCGTGCTCGGGAACTTCGCAGCCACCTATGCCACCCAGATCGTAAGCCGCTTCGGGCTTGAATCCGCCTTGGGGCGTCTGGGCATGAACGGGGACAGGATGGAAAACATGCCCCGGATTCTTGAGGAACACCGGGTTTGGTTCAACCCGAACCAGGACAACCGTTGGTTCATGTCCATCGCCGAGCTGCTCAATATCATTACGCTTTTTGCCATGCTGCTCCCGGCTTCCGCCATGGTGAGAGAAAAGGAGCGCGGAACGCTCGAACAGCTCCTGGTGTCCCCCCTCACCCCCTTCCAGATCCTCTTCCCCAAGGTACTGTCCATGGCCGTGGTAATCCTTGCGGGTACGGGCCTGAGCCTTTTCGGAATCCTGAAAGGGTGTTTCGGCGTGCCCATCAGGGGAAGCCTATTCCTCTATTTTGTGATCACCCTTCTCCACGTTCTTGCCACCGCCGGTCTTGGCCATGTCATTTCAACCATTGACCGCAACCACGCCCAGGCCGGCATGTTGACCATCATGACCTACGGCCCGATGATTTTCCTCTCGGGAGCCTGGACTCCGCCCGAGGCCATGCCGGAGATTCTGCGCCTGATGATGCTCCTCTCTCCGCTTCACCATTATATCGAAGCCAGCTTCGGCATCCTGCTCAAAGGCGCAGGCCTGAACCTTCTCTGGGATTCCGTGCTGGGGATTGTGTTTCTGGGGGGGGCCCTTTACCGGCTGGGCCTGTGGCGGCTGCGGGGGCAGTTTCAGTGATGGGGAGTGTCCTTTGGGAGAGCCCGTGCGAGAACCCTGCGAGCGCAGCGGAAAAGGGCTCTCCCGAACTTGGAAGTTGCGGACAACTCAGCCTTGGCATGTGGCTATGGACTGCCAAGCTGCCTTCGCATGCCAAGCTCGTCCATGTACATCCATTCTTCCGCGATCTTGCCGTCAGCCACCCGGCTGATCGTGACACCGCTCACAGTGAAACAGCCGCCATTGGAAGGAATGTCGGGCAAGTCCTTCATTTGGCACCCTGAGAAGGTAAACCTTGTCACCACCTTATCACCTTCCGCGACTTGATCCTCGATGGTGCAGGATGCGTCCCGTATCGCTTCCATAAAACCGCTGCACATCTCTTTAAAGGCCTCACGGCCGCCCGGAAAGTCCGGCTGTGATGGATCGTGCAGCATATAGTCTTCGCTGATCAACTCAGCCGCCCCTTCCGTATCATGCTGGTTGCACCCTTTCTCAAAACCCAAGCGAACCAATTCCTTGTTATCCATCGTGCGGTTCCTTTCACGAAGCCACTCGACTTCGGTTCTTGACCATTCTTGCCGGCGGAGCACGCAGATACCGAGATCGCCGGCCAAGCTCAGAAAAATCAGCTTCTGCCGTGAGTCCTGGGATCGATGGTCAGGACAGGCACGGCCGAGCTCTTCAAAACCTTCTCCGTAACGCAGTCAAAAGGGAAGTTGCCCTTGGCGCCATGGGTTGTAGCCATGACAACGACATCGGCCCCGATTTCCTTCGCCATTTCGACTATTTCTTTCGGTGGATCACCCCGGGTAACGTGTACTTCGAATCGGGGGCATTGCGTCAG
>CAZEOY010000714.1:0-2169 GCA_964513835.1 uncultured Syntrophobacteraceae bacterium | reverse complement strand
CGAATGGTTTTGGTAAGAATATATTTAGGCTCCATCTCCATCTCCTCCAGCTCGGCGGCATTGGAGAAGAGGTAAGGCCCAACATGCCCGTAACGCCGACGGAGCCCGAGCACGCCGTCATATCCGGCCTCAAGCAAGGCCTTGGCTTCCCTTATTATCCTGTCTTTCATCAGCATTCCCTTCGGCATTGAATATCGTCAGGCCACGGCCGCGAGCTTCTCAATCCGCACGGCACAGACCTTGAGCGGCGGGATCTTGGCATCGTTGTCCAGGTGAGTGTCCGTGAGCTCGTTGGCGGCGCATTCAGCGAAATGCATGGGCACGAAGATGACGCCGGGGCTCACCGCTTCGGTCACTTTGGCCGTAATGGCGATGGAACCGCGACGCGAAGTGAGCCGGACCATCTCCCCCTCGGAAACGTTCAGCCGCGCCGCATCCTCGGGATGGATCTCCACGAACCCCGTTGGGACCTCGCGGTTGAGGGGCTCTATCCTGCGCGTCATGCTCCCCCCATGGAAATGAAAGGGGACGCGTCCCGTGTTGAGCAGATACGGAAACTCCTCATCCGGCATTTCCACGGCCGGCGTGTGATCCAGGGCGAAGAACCGCCCCTTCCCTCGGACGAAACGATCCTGGTGCAGTATGGGTGTCCCGGGATGGTCGGCCGACGGACAGGGCCAATGGAGGACCTCCCCCGCATCCAACCGCTCGTAGGAAATGCCCCCGTAGGCCGGAGTCAGGGAAGCGATCTCTTTCATGATCTCACCGGGCGATGCGTAGTCGAAGCCGCTGGCACCGAACCTGCGCGCCAGCTCGGAGATGATCTCCCAATCGGCCTTCGATTCGCCCACGGGCTCGATGGCCTTGCGCACCCTCTGCACCCGCCGGTCCGTGTTCGTGAACGTGCCTTCCTTTTCGGCGAAGGTGGCCGCGGGAAGGACGATATGAGCGAGCCTCGCCGTCTCGGTGAGGAAAATATCCTGGACCACCAGAAAATCCAGCTTCTGGAGACCTTCGCGGACATGGTTGATATCCGGATCGCAAACCATGGGATTCTCGCCAACGATGAGCATGCCCTTGAGATCACCCGCGGCGGCCGCGTTGGTCATCTCCACCACGGTGAGACCGACCGAAGATGGAAGCGCGCATCCCCACGCCGACTCAAATTTCTGCCGGCTCTCGGGATCCACCACCTGCTGGTAGCCGGAAAAAACATTGGGCAGAGCCCCCATGTCGCAGGCACCCTGGACGTTGTTCTGCCCTCTCAGCGGGTTCACGCCAGACGACGGCTTCCCCAGGTTTCCAGTGGCCATGGCCAGATTGCCCATGGCCTTGACCTGATCCGTTCCGGTGCTGTGTTGCGTG
Organism: uncultured Syntrophobacteraceae bacterium; assembly: GCA_964513835.1. Lineage (GTDB taxonomy): Bacteria > Desulfobacterota > Syntrophobacteria > Syntrophobacterales > Syntrophobacteraceae > JALOOX01. Next base: position 804 of record CAZEOY010000714.1, on the reverse strand, counting down.
ACGCCCATGGCATAGAAGATCATGCTCCGGTCCGCTTCACCGTACATGACCGCAGCCCGTTCCAGGAGCTCCGGCGAAATCCCGGTCAGCTCGCGCACCCTCTCGGGCGGATACTCCAGGACCTTGCGCTTCACATCCTCGAAGCCCTCCGTCCGCTCCTGGATGAAAGCCTCGTCGATCAGGCCCTTTTGAATGAGGATGTGCATCATCCCGTTAATGAGGGCTACGATGGAGCCCGGCTTGATCTGGAGAAAAAGATCGGCACATTCGGTCAGTGGAATGCGCCGGGGATCGATGACAATCAGTTTGGCCCCCCTTTCCCTGGCCTTCATCATCCTGCCGGCGATGATGGGATGCTGCGAAGTGGTATTGCTCCCCATGACAAGCATGCAGTCGGTATGCTCGATCTCGTCGATGGAGTTCGTCATGGCGCCGCTGCCGAAGGACGCCGCCAGCCCCACCACCGTCGAGGCGTGGCAGAGCCGGGCGCAATGGTCGATATTTTTCGTCCCCAGCACCCCTCGAGCAAACTTCATGATGAGAAAGTTTTCTTCGTTGGTGCACTTGGCGCTGGCCAGGACGCCCAAGGCGTCCGCTCCACGTCTTTCCCTGATGCCCCCGAGTCCCTCGACGACTCTCCGGTAGGCCTCCTCCCAGGTGACTTCCACGAATCCATCACCCTGCCGCATGAGGGGGCGGGTCAGACGATCCTTGTTCTTGATAAAGCGGAATGCTTTGCGCCCCAGCACTCAGAGCTGCCCGTTTGAAACAGCATGTGTCCGGCTGGGCACGATGTCCTGGACT
>CAZEOY010000713.1:0-2184 GCA_964513835.1 uncultured Syntrophobacteraceae bacterium | reverse complement strand
CGCACTGATGGAGGCCACTTTGGCGAGGGGTATGGCAATCCCGAGGGCGCAGGGGCATGTGATCACAAGGACGGTGAGCGTCCTCTGCAAAGCCTCTTCAAGGGAGGCTCCGCTCACCCGGACCCAGATCCCCGTGGCCGATGCCAGGATGATGACCGACGGTACAATCCAGCGCATGACCCGATCCGCCATCTGCTCTGCAGGGACCTTCGCCGCAAGTGCTTCCCGAATCAGGGAGATCATCTGTTGGATCACGCTCTCGCTGTTCCGACGGATGACGCGGGCGCGGAGATTGCCGTTCAGCACGAGGGTACCGTTGAGGATCTCGTCGGGAGGTCTTTTCATGGCGGGCTTCGATTCACCCGTCAGGAAGGATTCATCGATGTCGGCCCTGCCCTCCAACATTTCTCCGTCCATGGACACCCGCTCTCCCTCGCGCACGAGGAATTCATCGCCCACCCGAACGTCACTGTTCGAAACCCAGGTTTCACGCCCGCTTTTCAGAATCCTCGTTTTGTCGCCGGCGGCCCTCATGAGCTCAGTCACTCCCCGCGCGACATTGTCGCGGGCCCCGGCCTCGATGGTTTTGCCGAGCAGGACCAGCGTCACCAGCATGGAGGCCGTGTCGAAGTAGACGTGCAGGCTGCCGTAAAGCGTTTGAAGGACACTGAAAAAATAAGCAGTGAGGGCGCCCACCGTAATGAGCGTCTCCATGGAAACAGCTCCGTGCAAAACCCCTCTGAACGCCTTGTTCAGGATGGGAGCGCCCGAATAGAAGACGACAGGCGTGGAGAGCAGCCACAAAGGCCACGAAAGATACAACACCCCTTCAGCTCCAAGATCCTGGAAGAAGCCGATGTAAAGAGCCCACGAGATCATCATGATGTTGGCCGTGAGAATGGAGGCCACCCCCAGCCTCAACTGGAGGGACCTCCTCTCCCGGGCGCTCTCGGATTCATCCACAGCCTGAAGGGCCGAATATCCCAGTCGGGATACGCGATCGAGTATGCGCTCCGGACTGGTACGGTCCGGCAGGTATTCAACGCGCGCTGAATCAGAGAGAAAGAAGACCCTCGCGTCCACCACACCCGCCGTGCCGCGGAGGATGGATTCGACGAGCAGGGCGCAGGTTGTGCACCACATACCGCCAACGTGGAAGATGAGCTCTTCAGCTTTCAATGGCTTGCGGGATCCGTCCCCGTCTGGCCGCAGCTCGCTCGAATCATCGCCTGGTCGAGAGACCTTGATCGGGGTTGGGACGGCCCGCGAGGCCGGGGGCAACGTCTCCCCATCTTGCGGGCTATCGGCCGCACGCATCGGTCTCGCGGCCTTTGAGGACGTGGCTCCCCCGTTGGGAAGCTCTGCGCCTCCCGGAGGAACGGGAATGATGCCCGCTTCGATGCAGGCACGATAAAGTTCCGTGTCACGGTAATCGACCGGTGGACCCTCGGGACGATGGAACAGGATATCGAAGACCATCTGACAGCCGGGGCAGCAGAAATGAAGAGGCTTCCCGTCCATCGCCGACTGGATGCGAGAACGACCCACGGAGGTGCCGCAGAGGTCACAGGCCGGTGCTGCCTGCCGAGCGGGCTCAGGGGCACTCATCTCGGGAGTCTGCCTGGCGTCAATGGCTTCATTCAATAAAGCCCGTTCCTTTCAGCAGGAGATAAATCCCAATTCCGACAAGAATGAGCCCCGGCAGGATCTCCCCCAGCCTGCGATACCATTGCACCAGGGAGGCGGCCGAAAGACCTGCGAGGAAGAGCGCCGGAACGGTTCCAGCTCCAAACGCGATCATCATGAGGCTCCCGTCCAGAGGACTTTCGGCGGCAGCCGCCGTCACGACCATGGACCACGAGAGGCAGCACGGGAGAAATCCGGTGGCGAGGCCCAGGATCAGCATCGCGCCGGGATGGCGGGGAGAAGCCAGGGCAGGGGTTCGATGGAAAATTCTCAGCAGAGGGTTCGTAAAAAGGGCGGCCCAGGAGACCGGCAGAGGAACGAGCCGCATGAGTGCCAGGCCGAAGACGATGAGGATCGCTCCATAAGTCGATATCAACACGGACTGGACGCTTGAAGAGGTAAGGATCATCTGAGCCGTGCGCGTGAAGAGTGCCGCCAGGCCGCCCAGTAATCCGTAGGTCAGCAGTCTGCCCAAATGAAACGTGGTTTGCAGCAGCA
>CAZEOY010000712.1:0-2186 GCA_964513835.1 uncultured Syntrophobacteraceae bacterium | reverse complement strand
AGGTGGAGTTCATCTCACCGACGGCCGTCCGCGTGGGGCGGGGTACGGGGGATTGACAGGCATGAGCACACTGAGCAAGCTCGAGCGCGTTTCATTGCGCGAGGCATGGAAACACGAGGCCGGCGAGTTCACGCCGTGGTTGGCCGAAGCTGAGAACCTGAGCGCGCTTGCGGAGGCGCTTGAGTTGAGCGAGTTGGCGCTAGTGTCGTGTCTCAGAAATACGTTGACAAATGAGATGTCGCCCGACTATACTGGTGCGTGCCAAGAAGAGTCGGGCGGCCAACTGCCGGGATCGTGCTCAGTCCCACCGAACGCGGAGCCTTGGAGGCTCTTCGGCGCCGCCGCAAGACCGCTCAGGCGTTGTCTCTGAGGGCCGGGATCGTGCTCGCCAGTGCCGACGGCCTCAACAACGGTGAGGTCGCCGCGCGGCTGAAGGTGACCCGCCAGACCGTCGGCAAGTGGAGGAACCGCTTCGCGACGGATAGGCTGGAAGGACTGTCGGACGAGCCCCGGCCAGGAGCGCCGCGCAAGATCACTGACGAGGCGGTCGAGCGTGTGGTGGCAACGACCCTCGAAACGACGCCCTGCGGCGCGACCCACTGGAGCACCCGTGGCATGGCCAAGAAGGTGGGGCTCAGCCACGCCACGGTGGCCCGGATCTGGCGGGCGTTTGGACTCCAGCCGCATCGCAGCGAGAAGTTCAAGCTCTCACCGGATCCCCTGCTGGTGGAGAAGGTCCGGGATATCGTGGGCCTCTACCTCGATCCGCCGTCAAATGCGCTGGTGCTGTGTGTGGACGAGAAGTCGCAGATCCAGGCCCTGGATCGTACCCAGCCGCTGCTTCCCATGCAGCCCGGATGGCCGGAACGCCGGACGCATGACTACCGTCGCCATGGAACCATCTCGTTGTTCGCGGCACTCGACGCGGCGACCTGGAAGGTGATCACTGCCACCCACCGCCGACACCGCTCCAAGGAGTTCCGGGACTTCCTGGACCAGATCGACTCTGAGGTCCCGTCCGCTCTGGACCTCCACCTCGTGATGGACAACTTGTCGACCCACAAGAGCCCGACCGTGAAGCGATGGTTCGCTCGGCACCCGCGCTTCCACGTGCACTTCACCCCCACCTATGGCTCCTGGCTGAACCAAGTCGAGCGCTGGTTCGGCCTCTTGGAGCAGCGCCAGATCAAGCGCGGCTCGCACCGGAGCGTGGTCGAACTCGTCCGGGCCATCAACGAGTTCGTGCAGGTGTCCAACCAGAGCGCGCGGCCCTTCAAGTGGATCAAGACCGCGGACCAGATCCTGGCCAGCATCGCCCGCTTTGCCCAGCGCACGATGGCGGCCCACCATTAGTATGCGAACTTCAGTTACAGGACACTAGTGGCTACCGAACATTGGGTCGGCGACTTCAAGCTGGACATCCTCTGCACGGACGGAGACGAGCAGGTGATTCTCGAGAATCAACTCGAGGAGACGAACCACAAACACCTCGGTCAGCTGCTTGTCTACGCGGCCGGTGTAGGTGCGAAGAAGGTCATCTGGGTAGCCGAGTCGTTCCGGCCAGAACACGTGAGTGCGCTGCAGTTCCTGAATGAGAACACCACGGAGAGCCTCAGCTTCTTCGGCGTTCAGATCGAGCTGTGGCGGATTGGCGACTCGCCCTTGGCCCCCAAGTTCGAAGTCGTCGTTAAGCCGAACGATTGGACGAAATCCGGTCGGGAGCAAGCACGCGCCGCCGCAACGGCCTCGCCTACCAAGCAGCTGCAGCAGAAGTTCTGGGTGGCCCTGATCGAGAGCCTAGCCAAGAGCGCTCCCCACATTCGTCCCCAGAAGCCCCGTCCCCGCCACTGGCTGAACAACTCCATCGGACGTTCGGGCTTTTCGCTGAACATCACGGCAAACATCCGGGATGAACGGCTCGGGGTTGAACTCTGGATTCCCGGTGCTGAAGCCAAGAAGCACTTCGCAAACCTGTCGGCACAGAAGAAGGACATCGAAGGCAAGTTGGGCTTCGAGTTGGACTGGCAGGAGCTCCCAGACGCCAAGGCCTGCCGAGTGGCCACGTGGTATCCGAACGCGTCCATAGAGGACGAGGGACGCTGGGGTGAGTACCTGGAGTGGCTGACTCAGCGGCTGGTGAAGATGGACCAGGTGTTGCGCCCGATAGTGAAGGCCTTGCCGTGAGC
>CAZEOY010000711.1:0-2187 GCA_964513835.1 uncultured Syntrophobacteraceae bacterium | reverse complement strand
ATCGTCCTGGCAAAGGTCTTTTCGGCACCTTCGGGATCTTTGCAGGTGAGGATCGTGACCGTTTCCTTGAAGCTCACCGGTCTGATCTTGCCATCAGGGCCCAGAAACGTTGAACATACCGGAATGGGCAAAGTTCGGGCTGAATCTTCGAAAGCGGAATGCTTTCCGGTGGTTTGCTCAATCTTTCGCACAAGCGCCGTCGGAACTTCTCGTGAAGCCGCCATCTCTTTCCTCCTGATTGGCCTTGGCTGGGAGGCCCGAATACATCGGGCCTCCGAAATTGATCCCGGGTGTGAGGCTATCCAGGGCAGTGCTTCATGCTTCACCGGCCCCAATGAGTGGCAGAATCTTGTCTACTTTGAACACCACCAGGAAGAGGGGGCCCCTCTGCTCCTCCGATTCCCGGTAGTCCTTGCGGCGAAGCGAAAACAAAAGCTCACTGTCCTGTTCTTCAAGCATCTTGCTCAGGAAAAGCCTGGTCCCTTTATACCCCGGGCCATCCTCCATGAAAAGGTAAGCCGCATGGGGGTTGGACTGAAGATTGAGATGCGTGAGTCGATCCCGCATGATGAAAGCAACGGTTTCACCATCCAGAACGTGAGGAGAAGCGTAGACGGCGGCATCCACTCTCCCATCGGAATCGGAGGTTGCCAGGACGCCACGCCCCTTGGTATTCCCAAAATATTCGGACAGGTTCATCATGATCCTCCATCGAGCTGAAGTCTACTTTTAAGCCTGAAAATTACCCGAAATTTCTGATCAATATAATATTGTTTCTCTTGATGGCCACCTGAATTTGGGTCAAGGAAGGGTCCAATCCTGCTGGGCCAATGGTTTATGCTGTGCCCTGGACCCGGGAGCGCTGTACTGAGCCGAAGTCATCAATCTGCACTGAAGAGGGCGTGATGGCTCAAACGGAGCTTGCCCATGTGTCGGACATGTCCGGAAAGAACCTTGTCATTCCTTGTGATTCTCAGGCTTGTTTGATATCTTTGGTTCAGATGACCTCATGTCAGTCGTGTCATGAACCGAGGCGAAAATAGGGAACAACGGAGGTTCGTCAGTCGGTGAATCCTGCGATGTCGGTTCTGGAATCCTGTCTTCTGGACAAAGGGAATGCGATGGCGCACCTCCGATCGCGCTTCGCGGGGAAGGGGATGAAACTGGCGAGGCTTGCGTTGCTTGGCGTGCTGGTCTCCAGCACCTTCATTTCCGGGTGCAGCGCTTCTCGTCCATCTGGAATGGAGACGTTAACTGTGCCGTCTTCCGAAGCGGGGTATCTTCCAGAAGACGACGATACACCTTCAACTCCTGTGATCCCAGAATCTACCGTACTCACCTTGGAAAAAGCCATTGGAGAAGCACTCGATGCCAGCCCGGAGCTGGAACAGATGCAGCAGCGCATGCGGGCTGCCTCGGAGCAGGTTCGGCAGGCAGAGGCATCATTTTATCCGCGGCTGGTGGTGACGGAGGATTTCAGCATCACCACCAACCCGGTGTTCGCTGTCATGCACATCATCAATCAGCGCCGCTTCCTTCCTTCGACAAACCTCAACGACTCGGGATCTCAGCAGGATTTTGCCACGAAACTGCAGGGGGAAATGGTCCTCTTTCAAGGAGGGAGCCGCTGGTTCGACCGAAGTGCGGCAGTGGCCCAGACGCGTGCTGCCCGGGCCGAAATCGAATCGGCCCGCAACCAGCTCGTCACCAGGGTCACAGAAGTTTTTTACCAGTGGCTGCAGGCTCTTGCGTTCATCGGCGTGGCCGAGAGAGCACTGGATGCTGCCCGCGTGGATCTGGAACTGGGAGAAGCCAGGCTGAGAGCTGAGGTGGTGCTTCCCAGCGAGGTGCTGCGCCTCAAAGCTCGCAGGGCGGAGATGGAGGGCAATCTGGTGACGGCTCGGGCGAGCGCCCGCAAGCTGCAGGCTGCGCTGGAGCGGCTCATCGCCCGGAGCATACAGGAAGGAGAGCTCCCATCGCCATCCTTGTCCCTGCCGGATTTGCTGGAGTCTTCAGCAGGGGATTCGCAGCAGGAATTTGTGGAAAGAGCCATCGCCAATCGCCCTGAGATGCATTCGGTAAGATCGCTCATCACTGCCGCAGCCCACAGGGTTCGTTCGGCGCGTGGGAGCTTGCTTCCCAGGGTGGGTGCCAGCGGCCTGTATCAATGGAACACGGAGAAATGGC
>CAZEOY010000710.1:0-2195 GCA_964513835.1 uncultured Syntrophobacteraceae bacterium | reverse complement strand
GTGACATGGGGCATGATAGGCAACTTTCTTACCGCTCCTCGGAAACATCTCGGGCTTAACCTGCAGAACACTCATCATGAACGAACTGAAATCCATCACCCTGTCTTTGAGTTGCCGGACCTTCACGCCGATCCCCTCATTCTCTCCGCACAGTTTGGGATAGTTCTCCTTCAGGTGGGAGCCGCAGGAAGCGCACAGCGTGAGAACAAAATCAAAACGCGCCGGGTCCAGCGATTTCAGATTCTGCAGGGCCACCTCCCTGGCCGTTTCATTTTCGCCCATCATCATGGCAGGCAAACCACAGCAGGTCTGCTCCATGGGGTATTCCAACTGCACGTTGTGATTCTTCAGGAGATGGATCAGGGCCTGAGCCTGTTCCGGATAGACAAAATCCACCAGACATCCACCGAAGAGGGCGACCCGGTAGCGGGGCTTTTCCAAACGGGGGTTGATCCGTTCCCACATGTCCCTCAACGGTGTCCTGGCCACTGCCGGTAAGCTCCGGAACCCGTGCTCCTTTGAAAACAGGAGCGGCAGGTGGCGCAGATACTGTCCCTTGGCGATGGGCTTCTGGGCGAGGTAAGCCCGGCGCAGGAGGAAATGGAAGAGCTTGCGATTCCCGAGCACGCGCTTCAGCAGCCGGTTTTTGACGGGCGGTCTGCCTTCGGTCTCCAGGATCGTCCGGTAAACCCCCTTGATGAGGTAGGGAAGATCGATGCCGGTGGGGCAGACCGCCTTGCACGCCTGGCAGTTGAGGCACGCCTTCACGATGGCGCGGGCATTTTCGCGTCCGTGGTAGAAATAGGTGAGGATGAGGCCGATGGCCCCAATGTACACGTGGCCGTAGTTGTGCCCGCCCACAAGCTTGTAGATGGGGCAGACATTGGCGCAGGCGCCGCAGCGGATACACCGCAGGGCCTGGGAGAACAGAGGGTCGCGAGCCAGTGCCAGGCGACCGTTGTCGAGGAAAACGATGTGCATTTCTTTCCGGCCGCCGGGAGCGGATGTGCATTCCGTGGGGCCGGTGATCCAAGTCACATAGGTCGAAATGAGCTGACCCGTGGCGTTGCGCGGAAGCGCCTTCAGAATGCGCAGGGCGCTCTTCAGGTCGGACACCAGTTTGTCGAAGCCAACCAGCGCCACATGGATGCGCGGCAACGTCGTGACGAGACGTCCGTTGCCCTCGTTGGTCACGAGTCCGATGGTCCCCGTCTCGGCGATGGCGAAATTGGCCCCGGTGATGCCCATGTCAGCCTCGAGGAAGGCTTGGCGGAGCTCCCTGCGCGCGACTTTGATCATACCGTTGATATCGTCCGGGTCCTGATGCCGCCCCGTAACCTTCGTGAAAAGCTCGGCCACTTCCCTGCGGGAGAGGTGGATGGCCGGCATGACCATGTGTGAAGGACCTTCATGGCGCAACTGTATGATCCACTCGCCCAGGTCGGTCTCCGTCACCACGAATCCTTCTCTTTCGAGGTGGTCATTGAGGAAGGTTTCCTCCGCCGTCATTGACTTGCCCTTGACGATCTTCTTGACCCGGCCGGCCCGGGCAATGTCCGCAATGATGGAGTTGGCCTCGAAGGCGGTGTTGGCCACGTGCACCCGAATGCCGGCCGCTTCGGCGCGGGCTTTGAAAGCGTCGAAGAGTTCTTCGAGGTGGGGGATGGCGGCATCCTTGCCCGCCGCGATCTCGGCAATGAGCGTGTCGAGGTCTATTCCCTCAAAGGCTTTTGCCCTTGATGCCTTGAAAGCCGTTGCAAAGGTGTCCAGCGTGGCGCCGAGGAATCGATTGCTGAGGGCGCGTCTCAGGTCTTTCCGGTACGTTTTGAGGTCACTGGGGGTCGTGATCATGCTTCGTCTCCTGTCAGCTCCTCATTCAGGATGAGAAGGTGCAGCTCCTGGGGTCCGTGCACGCCGATGGTCAGCACCCGCTCGATGTCCGCCGTGCGGCTGGCGCCGCTGATAAAGGACAGATACCGGGGAGGGGATTTCATGGTCTCCCTCAATTCCGATTCCAGCTCCATGAGATCGGCCCTGATGCGAGACCTCGGCAGCACGGCCACATGGGTTTCACTCAGCATGGTGGCGATGCGCACATCTTCCGAGGTCGAATCGAGCACCAGGGTGGCTGTTTCAGCGACCCCCCAGCCGCCCAGGGTCACGCCTGTTTGAATCCCGCCGATGTGATCCCGGAT
>CAZEOY010000709.1:1317-2205 GCA_964513835.1 uncultured Syntrophobacteraceae bacterium | reverse complement strand
GTCGAGCATGAGGAAGGGGAATTCATGAAGGCTCTGGTCAGATCTGGTCTGTTGGCCGTGAAGATGTTGCTCGCTCTTGGGGTTTGTCTTCTCGCGATACTTTCTCTCGACCCGGTCGGCGCTGGAGACTCGGATCAGGAACTCATACGTGCAGGAATGAAGGGCGATACGGAGAAAGTCACGTCCCTTCTGGATGGTGGCGCTGACGTCAACGCACGAGACCAGCGACTCTGGACTGCGCTGATGTGGGCGATCAGTCGCGGACACGTGGATATGGTGAAATTGCTCCTGGACAGGGACGCGGACGTCAATGCCCGGGCCGAGCGGGGTTGGACCGCTCTCATGGAGGCTGCGAACCGAGGCAATCCGGAAACGGTCAAACTGTTGCTCGATAAGGGCGCAGACACGAGAATCAAGCACGAGTATGGCTGGACCGCGCTGAGCATCGCACAGGGTAAGGGCAAGAAGGACGTCGAGGCGCTTCTCCGGACACGGGCAAAGTCGCAATAGCGCTGCCCTCCTGCCAACACGACATCAAGGAACTCTGGAGTCTTTTCGGCGAGGAGGATGCTCAGGATCGTGCCATGCACGAAAATACCGCCCGCGGGATTCAAAGCATGCAAAGTCCTGGTCCAGGAGCTGGCAGTGAGCGCAACTCATTCAATGAAGTGCGGCACGAACGAAGCCGTATGATCGGTAACCGGTAAGAGTGACGCACGAATGCCCAGGCCGGCCGGGTCCTGGCACACGATCCAGCCCGTAGGAAGGGATGAACCCCATCTGTGGTCGTCTTGACTCGATCACGCCTTGGCGTGATTCGAGGAGTCACCTCATCCGGCGGACTACTTGGCCGACGCTGGGCCCACGTTTTCCGGCCTGGTACGGAGC
>CAZEOY010000709.1:0-1307 GCA_964513835.1 uncultured Syntrophobacteraceae bacterium | reverse complement strand
TGTAATCTGCCTTGGCTTCGGCTTTCTCCCTTGCTTCGCTGTCAGCGGTTTTCCGGGGCTCGGTTTTGGATTTCTGAGGAAAGAGCCAGGATAACGTTACCAAGCCCCAAACCGCACCGAAGGCCGTGCCCAAGGCGTATTCAGACCACAAGGGGAGATCCTTGTATTTGGTCGTGTATGTATCTGTCTTTGGATCGTGCGTTTCTTTTTCAACAAAGCGAAGGCGAGCACATCCTCCTGCCTCTATGCACAGCAGTGACATGACCAGTACGCATACGAGAAGCAGTCTTGGTTTCCTGAAACGCTCGATGCAGTAGGCTGGTCTGTCTCTCAACCTTGGCCACCCTCCTGGACCATGCGGTGGGTTTGGGTACTGGCGTCAGGGTTCCCAATAGCCCTACTTCCCCCGATGATATTCCTGCAACGATACCACTCTGAACCGGTCGCCCCGTTGGATGGCCCGGAGTCCCAGAGACAGGGCATTTGCCCCTGCAAGGGTCGTGAAGTAAGGCACGTTGTGGTTCAATGCGGCCAGGCGAATGTGGTACGAATCCCTGAAGCTCTGCTTGTCCGCGGACGTGTTAATCAGGAGAACGATCTCGTTGCGGCGGATAAGGTCGATCACATGGGTATTCGCGCCCTCATGCACTTTGCCCACCACGTCGCAAGGGATTCCCGCAGCCTCCAGCGCTGTACCTGTGCCTTCCGTGCACACGAAGGAAAAACCGCATTGGTGGAGCCGCCTCGCCACGATGATGGCCAAACCCTTGTCGCGACCGGCTACGCTCAGGAAGACCTTGCCACCCTTGGGGATGGGAAAATCCGTGCTGTACTGTGACTTGAGGAACGCGGGACCGAATTCCAGGTCGATACCCATCACCTCGCCGGTGGATTTCATCTCAGGGCCGAGGATGACGTCCACGCCGGGGAACTTGATGAACGGGAATACCGCTTCTTTGACGCTCACGTGGCTGGGTTGCCGTTCTTCGGTGAAGCCCAGTTCCCTCAGCTTCTTTCCGGCCATGACCCGCGCGCCGATCTTGGCCAGAGGAGCTCCTATAGCTTTGGACACAAACGGGATGGTGCGTGAAGCACGGGGGTTCACTTCAAGGACGAAGATCTCGCCATCCTTGAGTGCGAGTTGGAGATTCATCAGGCCCTTGACCTGAAGCTCTTTGGCCAGCAGACGTGTGACCCTGCGTATCTCGTCTAGGTGATACCTGCCCAGGCTGTACGGAGGCAACGAACACGATGAATCGCCCGAATGCACGCCCGCTTCCTCGATGTGCTCCATCACACCGCCGACC
>CAZEOY010000708.1:0-2207 GCA_964513835.1 uncultured Syntrophobacteraceae bacterium | reverse complement strand
GGGGCAGGGCGTCCTCATGGAGGCCTGGGAAGAGGCTTTCGACAAGTATGGCATCCTGGTGGCGCAGGTTCTGCTCACGGGTGAGGACCTGGCCCAGCGGCATCGTTACCTGAACGCCCGAAACACCCTGGAGACACTCCTGGATTGGGGGATTCTTCCCATCATCAACGAGAATGACACGGTGGTGATCGAGGAGATCAAGTTCGGAGACAACGATCAGCTTTCGGCCATGATTGCCGGCCTCATCGGGGCGGACATCGTCGTGAACCTGACGGATACCGAGGGCCTGTACGACTGCGATCCCAGGGTCGACTCCTCTGCCCGCTTGATCCCCCTGGTGCAGCGCGTGGATTCCAGGATCCTGGCCTGTGCAACACCTCAGGCGGGTACGGTCGGAACCGGTGGAATGCTGAGCAAGGTGAGCGCCGCGAAGAAATGCCTGGCTTCGGGTGTGGCCATGATCATAGGGCCGGGTCGCGAGCGGGATGTTCTGCTGCGCCTGTTTCACGGTGAGCCCATCGGAACGCTCTTCATGCCGCAGCAGAGACAGTACCACGGCATGAAGCTCTGGTTGGCGAATCTCCCTAAACCCGCCGGCGATCTGCAGCTGGATGACGGTGCGGTGATGGCGCTCCAGAGACGTGGCAAATCCCTGCTGCCCATCGGGGTTCGGAAAGTCATCGGGACTTTCGGTGTGGGGGCTGCCGTGCGTTGCGTGGATGAAAGAGGGGATCTGGTCGGTGTCGGCCTGACCAATTACAAGTCTTCAGAGATCGAGCTGATCAGGGGGCATCGATCGGAAGAGATCGAGTCCATCATTGGCTACAAGCACTCGGATGAGGTCATCCACCGCAACAATTTCGTCCTCATGGGGGAGATTTCGGAAATATCCGAAGGAGAGATCCATGCTTGAAGATATCCTGTCCATGGGCAAGAGGGCTCGCCGGGCGGCACAACGAGTCGGTGTGGCCAACAGTACGGCCAAGAGCGACGTTTTGCTCCGCATGGCGGCGGCCTTGTCTGAAGAGCAGAGTCTCATTGCGGAAGCCAACGAGAAGGATCTGACCGAGGCGTCGGCGCGAGGCCTGTCCGGTGCCAAGCTGGACCGGCTGCGCATCAGTGAGAAGGTGCTCAAGGAGATGATCGATGGGCTGCGCGAAGTGGCCGCTCTGCCCGATCCGGTGGGTGAGATCACCCGAATGTGGCTGCGTCCCAACGGGCTGCAGGTGGGGCGCATGCGCATTCCGCTCGGCGTCATCGGCATCATTTACGAATCACGCCCCAACGTGACGGTCGACGCTGCGGCTCTCTGCATCAAGGCGGGAAACGGAGTCATCCTCCGGGGAGGGTCCGAGGCCTTCCATTCCAACGTATGCCTGGCTTCCATCCTTCGCCGATGCCTGGCCGAGGGTGGTCTGCCCGAGGATGCGGTCCAGCTTGTGGGGACCACCGACCGCCATGCAGTGCTGGATCTGCTCAAACTCGAAGAATACATCGACGTAATGATCCCCCGTGGCGGCGAGGAGCTGATCCGCTTCGTCTGCGAGCATGCGAGCATGCCGGTGCTCAAGCATTATAAGGGAGTGTGTCATGTCTTCGTGGACGAGTCGGCGGACCTGGACATGGCCGAGAGCATCTGCCTCAATGCCAAGGTGCAGAGACCGGGGACCTGTAACGCCATGGAGACTCTTCTGGTGCACCGGGCGGTGGCGGGGACCTTTTTGCCCAGGATGGCCGAAGCTTTCCGGAGGGAAGGTGTCGAACTGAGGGGATGCACGGAAACCCGCCGCCTGATTCCGGAATGCAAGGAGGCCACCGAAGAGGACTGGCATTCGGAATACCTGGATTACATTCTGGCCGTTCGCATCGTTGCCGGTATGGAAGAAGCCATGGAGCACATGGCGACCTATGGTTCTCAGCACACCGAGGCCATCGTGACGCGGGATTTTCAGCGGGCGCATCGCTTCATCAGGGAGGTTCAATCGTCTCTGGTGTTGGTGAACGCCTCGACACGGTTCAATGATGGCTTTCAGCTGGGCTTGGGAGCCGAGATTGGAATTTCGACGTCCCGGCTGCATGCATTCGGCCCCATGGGAGTGGAGGAGTTGACCACGACCAAGTTCATTGCTTTCGGAGACGGTCAGCTCAGAAGCTGAACCTCTCGGGCATTAATCCCTGCATGGCGCCATCGCTGCCAACGATCCGTG
>CAZEOY010000707.1:401-2216 GCA_964513835.1 uncultured Syntrophobacteraceae bacterium | reverse complement strand
CACTTCGTTTTGTCATGGAAGCAGTGCAGGAGAGGATCGACAAAGGCAAAACCGCACTGGCTTCCAAAGATCGCGATAAGGCAAAGGCGTATCTCGGGCAGGCAAACGACCTGCTGCAGGTCATCCCCCGTGAGCTCTCTGCTCTGAACAAGAAGCAGATCAGTGCTCAAAGGATTCAGATCAGCACCCTGCTCATGGAGACCTCCGGGAAGCCGACGCCTGCCACCCGTCCCGTTACACGGAGACAAACCCCGGCCCCCGTCACAGACCCTTCAAGAAGCTCCGCCGGTATTCTCAAGGAAGCCATGCCCTCAGGTTCCACCGCGGGCGCTCCGGGGACTTCAGGGACATCCAGGCAGCAGACTCAGCCTTCCGGAACAACCCGGAAACCCACCATCCTCAAGGAAGAGATGTAATCGAGCCACGCGGACCTCACGGGGTGACGCCCGTTATCCGAAGGATCCTGCCGGCGCCGTAATCGGCGACATACAGCTCGCCATTCTGATCTTCACCAAAGGTACTGATGAGGAACGCGGTATCCTCCAGTACCGTCGAGGTCCAACCGGCGACCGGATCGAGCCGTGCCCCCCAGATGACTCCCGTGCAGAAGTCACCGTAGAGGTAGGTGCCCGACAAACCCGGGACGGCTCCCCCACGATAGACGTAGCCGCCCGTAACGGAGCAACCCACTGTGTGATCGTACTCGACAATGGGCGAGACGAGCGATCCGTCATCGCAATTGGCCGCCGGGTTGAAACAGTGATTTCCCTCCATGAGCCGCCACCCATAGTTCTCCCCCCCCAGGCTCCCGGCCGGCTGGAAGTTGACTTCCTCCCAGTTGCTCTGCCCCACGTCGGCAATGTACAGATCGCCGGTGAGCCGATCGAAGCTGAAACGCCATGGGTTTCTGAGCCCCAGTGCCCAGACCTCGCGCCGTACCCCCCGAATCCCGACAAAAGGGTTGTCCTGTGGAATGGTGTACCGGGTGGCGCCATTAACATCGACTCTCAGAAGTTTGCCGAGGAGATTTTTTCGGTTCTGAGCCCGGTTGCCGGGATCGCCTGCGGAACCCCCATCACCCAGCCCAATGTAGAGATATCCGTCGGGACCGAACTGCAGCTGTCCACCATTGTGATTCGCAAAGGGCTGGGCCACCCTCAGGATTGTCCTTCCCGAGCGCGGATTGGCGATATTGGGATCGGCCGAGACCTGGTAGCGGGCAATCAACGAATGCCCGGCGCGGCTGGTGTAATGGACAAAGAACCTTCCGTTGGCAGCATAATCCGGATGAAAAGCCAGACCGAGGAGACCGCGCTCGCCACAGCCTCCCGCGCAGGACGAAACCTTTGAGCTCAAGTCGATGAATGGTGCGGGCAAAACCTGAGCCCCATCGTGAATGAGGATTCTGCCTTCCTGAAGCACAATGAAGAGTCTGCCGGAACCGTCCCCGGCGTGAGTGATCGAGACCGGAGTCGAAACACCCGTTGCGATGGTTTCAAACTGAAGTGCAGACCTCACGTCGCCGGTCCACACCATCACCAACAGCACCGATAGAATCAAAGTATGAGCCATGTTGGAAACCTCCAGCTGTTGCCTGGGAATCCAGGGTTTTCATCATGATTCTTCGAGTAGGGAGTGAATCCCCTGCTGTCAAGACCTATCACCAAACGAGAATCAAGGAGCCCCCCTGTGGATCCGCGCCTGACTGGACCAGCCGGGTCCAAATGACTGCCTGGATCAGCTGTCTCCCGAGCAGGCGAGCGACCGGTTGAAGAATTGCGCCCGGCGGTACCAGGAGCCTGTCCGAGAACACCT
>CAZEOY010000707.1:0-391 GCA_964513835.1 uncultured Syntrophobacteraceae bacterium | reverse complement strand
TTTTGTCATTTCGAACGGAGCGTAGCGGAGGAAGAATTCTCATAAACTCGTGGTGTTGCGATGAACGAGATTTCTCGCTGTCGCTCGAAATGACCGTTCTCGGGAAGCCTCCCGGGGAAGCACCCAGGACCGTTGAAAGGGGACGGAGAACTTGAGGAGAGTCTTCGTCCTTGCAGGGTTTTGACGGTTATGGTTCACTGAGGGGCAAAGTCTGGAAGGATCATCGGCCGAAGAACATCCATCCAAAACGTGAAGGGAGGATTTCATGTGGCTGGGACAAGTCAGGTTCTTCTGCACCCAGTGTGGAAAGGAAATGACGGAGGTCGTCCGCAAGAGGATTGAAAAGCGTTGCAGAGAGCTCTCTATCGATCCGGCTGAACTGGGTGACAAA
>CAZEOY010000706.1:0-2217 GCA_964513835.1 uncultured Syntrophobacteraceae bacterium | reverse complement strand
ATGGTCACCTTAAGGCCGCGCTTGAGAAGCCCATAAGCCGCTTTGAACCCTACCAGTCCGCCTCCCAGGACCAGGGCATGACGAGCGCGCGGCAGCACATCGAGCATTCGCCGCACATGGCGCTCGGTACGCATGAAGAATATCCCGCCGAGATCGGTGCCCGTGGCTCTGATCGGTCGAGGGTCGGCTCCGGTCGCGATGAGGAGGCGCTCGAAGCTGAACGCCCGGCCGTCGCCCAGGATAACGCGCCTGCCAGCCGCATCCAGAGAGACCACGCGGCTTCCGAGGACCGGCTCGATTCCGAGATTGCCATAGAAGCTCGGCCCGCGGATGGGCAACTGGTCGGGCGATATAACGCCCTCCAGCACCATGCTGATCATGGGACGACAGTAAGGATCACACACTTCGTCGGAAATCAAGGTGAGGGAACCCTGAGGATCCAGGCTCCGTATGGCCTCGGCCGCGTGGATGGCTGCCACCCCATTTCCGAGAATAACGTACTTCATACGCGTTTCCTCCGCTCTATTCTCTGCACCTGAAGTGCGAGGAGTTTCAGGTTTCAAGTCTCAAGTTGAAGACCGGCGTTGGCGATCGATCCTCTTAACAGGTCAAGATTCCCCGGATGAGGATGGGGGGCTGCGGTGATTCACCACCTCATGGCATGACGGGACCTTCCCGCTCGATGCCAGGGCGACCGGGAAGGTCCTCAGTTTCCTCAAGCTCTCCCGAAACCTGAAATTTACGCATGAACCGCAAGTCGATAAGGTTCTTCATCCTCAAGACCATCTCCCCCTCAAGGGTGAGTCCCTTTTTCCATAGGATTCCCGTGCCGTCTCCCATGTTGAGGATGAGCATGGGCGAACTCCCCGCGGAAAACCGCTTGAAGCCGGTCCCATCGAGAGATGCCATGATATTGTGGTAGAGAATGGGGTTCTGTCTCACGGCATACACTCCCACTTTGGCCAGCCGCATCCCCGCCACGGCGATGCAGTCCCCCCCACCCAGCAGATAAGGGTAATCCGGCGAGCGCAGAGTACGATCGACCCAAAGCTCTCCACGGTTTCCCACGGGAATGCCCGAATTGTCGAAAAGCTGTGAGGGGGTAACGCCGACGGCAATGAACGCGAGATCACAGGGGAGGTTGGCCCCGTCGGACAGAAGCATTTCACTGCCTCGAAAGGATTTGAGGTGTACCCCTTCGCGCAGTTCCAATCCCCGCCGGACCAGGGACCGGCGGGCGAATTCGCGGGCCCTTGCAGGAACCCCGCGCAGGAGCTGGTTCCCGGCCACGAGGGTGATATGCGCTTCCCCCCGAGCGTCCCTGACGAGCCGCCACAGGTTTCCGGCGATCTCGACGCCTGCCGCACCGCCCCCGACCACGGCCAGATGCAGCAGCCCACACTTCAGGAGTTCATGGACCTCGAGACGGGCGAGGTAGAGGTTGAGGACCGGCTTCGCGGGCACAAGTCTTTCCAGCGAGCCTTCCGTCCATGCGACGGGGACATGACTGCCGGTGTTGAAGGAAGCCACGTCGAACGGCAGCCGGGCGTCATTGGAGAGCCACAGCAACCGGTTGGGCGCATCGATGCGAACCACCCGCGCAGCCACAAAGGCTCCCCCAGAATCCTCAACCATCTTTCGGATGTGGAACCGCACCTGCTGAGGCCGAAACATCCCGGAGAGCATGCCGGGACCCATTCCCGAGTAGTATTGGTAAGGTGACGGACTGACGAGCGTGACGCGGTGGCCCTTCTGAATGAAGTCGCGAAGGCGGACGAGCACTGTCATGTGCGCATGCCCGCCGCCTACGAGTACCAGGTGCTTCCCCATGGCAATGGTCCCGATCCGTGAGAAGAAGTTCCGAATGACAGGATCGCTTTACACTGGCAGATTGATTGATTCTCATGATATTTGAGCTCATTGTCAAACATTTCGGATCGGTTGAATCCGAGATTCAGGCACTTTGAACAATGGTCCGGGAGTAGGGGTCAAAATCGAGCCCCCCCGTTCTGGGCGAAAACAAGCCCCCATTGAGGTGTTCAGGTTCCGCCGGCAGCCTGACTCTGGAGGTGGACATGTCAAACTTGCGGGAAGAAAAGATCATTGAGGAGTTCCAGCACAGAAGAAGACGATTGATGCAGTCGTTTGGTTTCTGCATTCTTCTCATCGCCCTTGGACTTCTCATTTTTTTTGGAGAGAAGGGCGTGCTCCGACTCC
>CAZEOY010000705.1:0-2225 GCA_964513835.1 uncultured Syntrophobacteraceae bacterium | reverse complement strand
GACCTTCATGGGGATGATGGTCCGCGACGACCAGATCGCCCTGGACTACCTGGCGTCGCGGCCGGAGGTGGACCCCCGCCGGATCGGCGCCACGGGGATCAGCATGGGCTGCACCCGTGCGTGGTGGCTCGCGGCCCTCGACGAGCGCGTGGCCGCCGCGGTGGGAATCTGCTGCATGACCCGCTACCAGGACCTGGTGGCGGCGGGGGGCGTCAACGGCCACGGCCTCTATTACTACGTGCCGGGGGTGCTGAAGCATTTCGACATGGAGGCGGTGGTGAGCCTCATCGCGCCCCGGCCGTACCTGGACTTCTGCGGGGAGAAGGACGCCCTGACGCCGCCGGAGGGCACCCGGAAGATCTACGACTTCTGCTCGGGGGTGTGGAAGCTCGCCGGCGCGCCGGAGAACTTCCGGGGCGTGATCGTCCCGGGGCTCGGGCACCAGTACACCCCGGAGATGTGGAAGGAGATGGCGGGCTGGTTCGAGCGGCACCTGGGACGCTGGGAGAAACGGTAACCGCGGATTGGGAGCTCCGAGTCGAACGGGAGTTAGTGGTGCCAATCAGAGGCGGCGCTGGCTATACTGAAGCTGATCGTCATCCCAGGCAAGGTTGTGGAGGCTGGAAATGCTGACGGGCATTCGAATCCGGGGATTTCGGTGCTTCGATGACTTCGAGTGCCAGCCCCTTCGGCGGTTGAACCTGATCGGCGGTGGCAACAACGCCGGGAAGACGACGCTGTTGGAGGGGATATTCCTGCTGGCGGGGGCGAACAATGCATCTCTCCCAACGCATGTGAATACAACATACAGGGGAAGAGGACATTTCATATTTGATCCGAGCCATGTCTGGGGCAACCTGTTTTCGGGGATGGAATCCTCCAAACCCATCGAGATTGTGGGAGCCCGTAAGGATGGGACTGTTGCACTTACCGTTGAACTTGAGCCTTCGCGCGAAACCATCATTGAAGTGCAAGGTCGGAAGCCGGAGGAGGCTGCGCTTGGGGCTTTAATCTGTCGGAGTCGTCTTAACGGGCAATCCGTTGAAGTTCGAAGCGAGATCAAGTCCATAGGTGGGTCGGTACAGATTACCTCTTCCCCTTTCGTGAATCCGATCATTCCTGCCGTTTACATCTTCACTCGGGGGATAGATCCGGAGTTCGATGCTGACCGGTACGGTCAGCTTGAGAAAAACAATTCCGAGAAGGCGCTGTCGGACCTCCTTGGTGCCCTTAGGATGCTGGAACCTCGCCTGAAGCGACTGTCGGTCATCACGGAAGGGCCCGTGAAATCCATTCATGGGGCCCTGGATGGGCTGGGGCCGATGTTGCCTCTTTGGGCTATGGGTGGAGGGATGGTCAGGCTGGCGAGCCTTCTGTTGGCCATCTATGTGAGTCGGAACGGAATCGTCCTCGTGGATGAGATCGAAAACGGCCTTTATCACCATTTGATGCCCGATGTATGGAAGGCCTTGTCCCGGGCTACGAGGGAATTCAACGTGCAGCTCTTCGCCACCACCCATAGCTATGAGTGCATCAGGGCCGCTTGCGTCGCTCTGCCTGAAGAAAGGGCCGATATCGGCTATTGCCGGTTGGAGCGGGTGAAGGGCGTGATTCATGCAATACCCTACGATCCGGAAGTGATCGAGGCGGCGATGGATCAGGGGTCTGAGGTTCGATGATTGAGAAACCGCCGCCATCGCCGGATCCTATAGAGCTCCAGTGGGTACTGTTTGTCGAAGGGCAATGGGATGGCTTCGTGGTTAGGGGGTTGTGCAATCAGCGCTCCTTGGCCTCACCTCAGATCGTGCGGGTTGGGGGCAAGGATCGTTTTTTCAACCAAGTACAAGCCCGCCTAAAGGAACCAGCATTCACTACAGGTCGTGTAAAGAGTGTCGGATTTCTCCGGGATTCCAACGGGTTTTCTCGGGGATCAGGAGAAGACGCTTTCAAGAGCCTTTGTGATGTCTTCAGGAAATTGAGCTGGCCCCTTCCCTCGAATGCCGGTGAGTTCGTCGTCACACCCGGCGGGTATAGGGCGGGGATCTTCATCGTTCCTGCTCTTCAAGAGAAGGGGATGATGGAAACCCTCCTGTTGAGGGCGTTGAAAGGCGATCCGGCCATCCCATGTGTCGATGCCTACCTGGGATGCCTTGCCAATAATGGGCGGGTGGTTGAAGACCACGTGAAGGACAAGGCCAGATTGCAGGCCTTCGTCGCTTCCATGC
>CAZEOY010000704.1:0-2229 GCA_964513835.1 uncultured Syntrophobacteraceae bacterium | reverse complement strand
GGGTTGATTCTCTTTATCCTGTTATGGCTCCTGCGTCAAAGGAGTTTCCGGGACGGGATGATGGTCGTTTTCTTCGTCCTGTTCTATGGGACCTTTCGATTCATGGTGGAATTCGTCCGTGAGCCCGATGCGCAAATCGGCCTCCTTTTGGGCTATTTAACCATGGGCCAGGTGCTGTGCCTCGGCATGATCGTGAGTGCCGGACTGCTGGCCCTGCTCCTGCCGGTGACGGGACAAGCAGTCCCCAAAATCGACAGGCCCGGCGCGAAGCGATAATAGGCACGGAAAAGCTCTGACACACCCATGAGAAACTCGCCAGGTTCAGCATCCGGTTTTTCTGCCGGCCATATTCCAAGGGGAGCCAAGGCATGAGCTCTGAACCCTCACCGACTGTTTCCCTTCCCATTGAGGATGATTCGCCCCGCCCGTGGCGCTCCACCTACGAGGGCAAGAGAACGTCAGCATCCAAAGCCCTCAAAGCCATCAGGCTCGGCAACCGAGTCTTCATCGGCTCGGGTTGTGGTGAACCCCAGGAACTGACCCGCGCCCTGGAAGAGGTCATTCCCATGCTGGCGGACCTCGAAATCCTCCACATTCTGAGCGTCGGAAAAACCCGTTACACCGACGCCAGCTTCTTTGAAAAATGCCGACTGAAATCGTTCTTCGTGGCTGCCGCCAGTCGGGAAGCCGTGGCTGAGGGCCGTGCGGACTACACGCCCATCAACCTCGCCGACGTACCCGAGCTCTTTCGAAGTGGGGCCATGCCCATCGACGTGGCGCTCATCCAGGTTTCACCTCCCGACAGACATGGTTTCTGCAGTTTGGGGGTCTCGGTGGACATCGTGCGGGCCGCCACGGAGAGTGCCAAACACGTCATTGCACAAGTGAACCCCCAGATGCCCAGAACCCTCGGGGATTCATTCCTGCACGTCCGCAACATCGATGCCTTTGTGGAATTCGATGAACCCCTTCTCGAGGTCCCGCCCTCTCTCCCGAATCCCATTTCCGACGAAATCGGCAAGAATGTGGCCAAGCTCGTGGAAGACGGCTCCACCATCCGCGTCGGCGTCGGGAGCATTCCCACTGCCGTGCTTCACGCCATGGAGGACAAAAAGCATCTGGGCGTCCACGCAGACATGTTCACCGACGCCTACCTGCAGCTGGTGAAGAAGGGGGTTGTCACCGGCGCCCGCAAGACACTCCACCCCGGAAAGATCGTGACCAGCTTCTGCCTCGGAACCCGAGAGCTGTACGATTTCGTCCACAACAATCCCATGGTGGCGTTCTATCCTGTGGAATATACCAACAACTACCTGGTCATCTCCGAAAACGACCGGATGGTCTCCATCAATTCGGCCCTGGAAGTGGATCTCTCAGGCCAGGTCTGTGCGGATTCGGTGGGCTACGAAATCTACAGCGGCGTCGGCGGCGCCATCGACTTTCTGCGCGGCGCACGCTACTCGCGGGGAGGCAAAGCCATCGTCGTGCTCCCCTCGGTCACCCTGGACGGAAGCCGGTCGCGCATCATGCCCTCCCTGTCCGAAGGTGGCGGGGTCGTGACGACACGCGGCGGCGTTCAGTATGTGGTGACCGAATACGGCATCGCCCAACTCCATGGGAAGAGCATCCGCGAGCGGGCTCTTGCCCTCATCGAAATCGCTCATCCCGATTTCAGGGAGGAGCTTCTGAAGGCTGCGCAGGAGCTGAATTACCTCCGAAGAGCTATGGTGGCCGTTGGAGGCCCCATGGCCCTATACCCGTCGCATCTGGAGTTGATTCAGGATTTCAGGGACAATACCCGCGTTCTCTTCCGACCGGCAAAGGCGACCGACGAGCGGGCTCTCAAGGAGTTCTTCTACTCTCTTCCCAAGGAAGAATCCTACGTCCGTTTCCTTTCCACCATGAAGGTCTTCCCTCACTACGACGTCCACCGTATGGTGCATATTGACTACCATCGCGTCATGACCGTCCTGGGGGTAATCGGGGAGCTCGAAACGGAGCGCATTGTCGCGGTCGCTCAATACGTGCTCAATGAAGAGGACATGTCGGCCGAAATCGATTTTGCCGTGCAACCGGAATACGGTCGCAAGGGAATCGCAAGCTTCCTGCTCCACCACATCGTCTCGATCGCAAAAGGCAAATGCATCCGTATGCTCAAAGCCTACATCACCCCGGGCAACGAGCGTGTTTTCGGAGTATTCCAGAAACTCGGCTACGTTGTCGAGAGCT
>CAZEOY010000703.1:0-2229 GCA_964513835.1 uncultured Syntrophobacteraceae bacterium | reverse complement strand
TGAGCAGGTCGAGGCTCCGGAAGAGCTCCGGATCGTTCCGCACCAGACGCCGCACCACCTCGCTCATCATGGCCGGGTCGTCGGGCTCGCTCGTCTCCTCGATGCGGTAGTGACGATACAACTCCTTGTCCGGCTGCCCCCCGGTGAAAACCACCAGCCCCCCCACGGCATGCTGCCCCTGGATGTTCGAAATGTCGATGCAGGCCATCCGGTGCGGCAGCCGGGGGAGCTTCAGAATGCGTTGGAGGCTCTGCAGGAGGGCCTCGTCACGCTCAAGCCGCCTGCGACGGCTCGCCTGGCGCTCTTTGGCGTTCTTGCGTGCCAGATCGAGAAGATGCCGTCGATCCCCCCGCTTGGCGGGCCAGAGGCGGACGCGCTTCCCTTTGAGCTCCGAAAGCCGCTCCTCCAGAAGGGCTTCGGCCTCCAGGTCCAACGGCAGCACCACCTCGTCGGGAATGTATCGACCCTCGGCGTAGTATTGCTCAATGAATGAGCTCACCAGGTCGTCCAGCCCCCCCTGGACAGACGAGAGATCAAAACTGCGCTGCCCGACGAGCACCCCGTTGCGCACAAAAAGCACGGCGATTTCCGTGATGTCGCCTTCCTGGTAAATCCCGATCACGTCCTGGTTCTGCGCTTTGTCGGAGACGACGGTCTGCTTTTCAAGCATGGAACGCAGGGTCCGGATGCGGTCCCGGTAGAAGGCCGCCCGCTCGAATTCAAGGTCCGCGGCGGCATCCTCCATGCGCTTCTGAAGCTCCCGCTCCAGGAGGTCGTCTTTGCCTTGCAGAAAGAGAATGAGCTCCTCCACCACCCTGGCGTACTCCTCCTGGCTGACTTTTCCGGCACATGCGCCGAGGCACCGCCCCAAAGAGTGATTGAGACAAGGGCGCTCACGGGGCATGAGCTTTTTGCCCTTGCAAAGCCTGAGAGGGAAGAGCTGATTCAGGAGGCGCAGGTTCTCACGCACCGCGTAGCCCGACGGGTAGGGGCCGAAATAAAGGGCGCCGTCCCGCTGATAGCGGCGCACCATGTCCAGGCGAGGGAAGGGCTCGCGGGGGTCGATCCGGAGCGACGGGTAGGTCTTGTCGTCGCGGAGCACTACGTTATAGCGAGGCCGGTGCTTCTTGATAAGGCTGGATTCGAGGAGAAGCGCCTCCTTTTCGGTAGAGGTGACCACATACTCCAGGTCAACGGCCCGGCTCAGGAGGGCGCGGGGCTTGATGTTGGGATCGGACACGCTCTTGAAATAGCTGGAAATCCGTTTCTTGAGGTCCCGCGCCTTTCCCACGTACAGGATCGTGCGGTCCGCATCCCGAAAAAGGTAGACTCCCGGCAGGTGAGGGAAGGATGCGGTCCGCTCCGGAAGCGACACGCTTTGCCTTTCGGAATCCGCAGCTGCAGCCGATTCCACTTGGTCCGAAGAGATCATCCGATCTTGATCCGCCATGGCGCACCCGCATCGATCCAGAGAGAGGCAGTCCCATGCCCGAAGATGTATTTGCCACAATCATTTTCCTTCAATCATGTCAGGATATCAACGGATTCTCACGTGGCTCCCTCTCTGTCAGGCCCTTCCCGTTCTTCATTGCGCTCGAGATTCAGATCTTCGCTTCTGATGCCATTTCCACTGTAACCTCAGGCTTCTTCTTCAGTCCCGAGGTCTTTTGACGTGAGTGGGGCGACTGCCCGGCGTGACCACATGGCTGCCCGCCGGCAGAAATATTGCATCACCATTTGCGACGATTGGCACAACCTGCCTGAAAACAGGGCAAGACATTGCCCGCTGTCATCTCGGGAGTCAAATTTTCACCCATGAGAATCGGCGTCTTTATCTGCCAATGTGGCCCGAACATCGGAGATTCCCTTGATCTCGAGGAACTTGTGGGCTTTGCGGGTGGCCTGCCTCACATAGTTTGGGCTGCTTCGGAGAAGCTCCTTTGTGCGGAGAGCGGGCGCGAGAGCATTTCGCGTGCCATTGCTCAGCATCGGCTCGATCGCGTAGTCATTGCCGGTTGCTCCCCCAAGGAACACGAACATACCTTTCAGGAGGTCGTCGGCAACAGCGGGCTGAACCCTCACCTGCTCCAGATGGCCAACATTCGGGAGCAGTGCGCGTGGGTGACGGCGGACAGGTCCGAGGCCATGGAAAAGGCCAGAGCCCTCATCCATGGCGCCGTCCTCCGGGTGGTGCACCACGAGCCCCTCGAGCGGATTGAGATCCCGTGC
>CAZEOY010000702.1:0-2231 GCA_964513835.1 uncultured Syntrophobacteraceae bacterium | reverse complement strand
AGGGCATTATTGCGGATGACCTCCTGCGCGATTGCCAGCAGTTCGTCGCCGTAGGTCACGACATGATCGCTGTCCCAGCGCACGCCGCGGCTGACATGCAGGACCAGCCGGTCGAGGAACAGCAGCAGGGAGGATAGCTTGTCGGCAATGCTCTCGGTGGGATGGAAGTGCCCGGAATCCAGCGTGAGCAGGACGTTCCGGCTCACCGCGTAGGCCGCGTAGAATTCCATCGATCCGGTTACGTAGCTCTCCGAACCTATTCCGAACAGCTTCGGTTCGAGCGCGTCGAAGTTCGTGCCGGGGCAGAGTTTCTCGGCGAAGATGTCGTCGAGCGAATCACGCAGGAGAAGGCGGGGGGTCATGCGGTCCACCGGGGTGTCCTTGAATCCATCGGGAATCCATATGTTGGTCACCGCAGGCGTGCCCAGTTCCCTTCCAAAGAATTCCCCGATCCTGCGGCTCGCGATGCAGTGCTCGATCCAGTAGCGGCGGATACCCGGATCACGGTGGGAAAGCGTGAAGCCGTCATCGGCCAGGGGAGAGGAGAAACAGGTGGGGTTGAAGTCCAGGCCGTGCCCGGACGCCTTCGCCCAGTCCTTCCATGCGTTGAAATGCTCGGGGAGGAGTTCGTTGCGTGCCACTTTCCTGCCGCCCGTCTCGGCATACATGGCATGCAGGTTGAGCCGGTGCCTGCCGGGAAGCAGGGCGTATACCAGATCCAGGTCACGGCGAAGCTCGGCGGCGTTGCGGGCCCTGCCCGGGTAACGGGCGGTGGCACCATGAGCGTTGAAGTTGCAGTCACGGTCCTCGAATCCCGCCAGGTCGTCACCCTGCCAGCAATTCAGGCTGATAGAGACTCCCGCGAGCCGCGCGAGCGCTTCTTCCGTTTTCACCCCCAGCCCGGCATAGCGCTCACGGGCGATCTCGTAGGCAGCCAGGGTACCGGCTTCAGATGCGTGCGTCATGTCTCCTCCTTGTATGCGCCCCGCTCTATTCCGAATGCTGCGCACACGGCGAGGATCTCCTCCATGCTGAGCCCCTCACCCGCTACGCCCGAGCACAGGTCGAGGTGCTCGTAACGAGCCGCGGTTTCGGCATACTCCACGAGGTCGCAGGCCTTTCCGAGCGAGACAGCGGATCTTGCCATTACGCCGTGTTTGGCCCAGAGCACGATGCGGTGCGTATGGAGTTCCTTTGCCGTCGCTGCCATCAACCCTGGGGAGCCGGGAACCCGGAAGGGAACCAATCCGATCCCTTCCGGGATGTGCACGACGGTTTCCGGTTGCCAGCGCAACAAACGCCGGTTCAGATACCCGGCGTCCTGATAACGCGGGATGTGGCTCAGGTAAGCCAGGTGCGGCGGTTGTGCGTGGATCACGGCATGGAAGCCGTGCGTTCCCGATGGTACATGATCGCGGTGCACCGCCAGGTGTGAATTGAACTCGCTGGTCAGGCGCTGAAATCGCCGCCGCCTCGAGCTCAAGACCCGGCCTCCGAGACCCCCCGGGTCGATCATGACGCAAGCGACGTTGGCAAGGGGATCGTCCATCACTTCCCGTAGTCTCCGCCCGGATCCGGTGACCAGTAGAGTCGAACCTGCCAGCTCCGGTACGGCAGCGGGGAACACGATCCCTTCGACGAGGGGAAGACGGCCATCCGCCCGCAGGGAATCCCGGATACAGATGCTGATGTTCCCCGCCGCGCCCTCGCTTGCCCCCATCTCCGCTATGCGCCTGCCCGCCCTGCCCATCTGCTCGAGCAGGCCGTCCAGGCGCGGGTCGCTGGCGTCCGGCGACGTGTTGATCTCTTCCGTCACAATCCCCCTTCCTCAGAGCCGTATATCATGGATACCTTGCGTGAACAGCGAAACCGGACCGCCTTCCGGCTCCAGAGTGAATGGAATGGGAGAATCGACATGCACGTAATCCCCGTCCACCTCGACGCTCAGCAGGCCGTGCGGCGTGGGAACCGCTCCTCTGGCCCACTGCAGCGAACCCAGCCTCGGCGCTATACAGGCCGATGCGAACCCCGGCACCGCGGGCCTCACCCCCAGGGTGTAGATCATCACGTCCCGGCTCGGCGTGCAGCTCCAGGCATGCGCGTGCGAGCCGAACGTCCAGGTCTCCCTGATCGTATCGTATCCATCATCGATGGCCAGGGACCAGCGGCGATAAAGTGAGGGCAGCATATCCGCCCTGCCCGCGATGGCTATGGCATCGTGTACCGTGTAT
>CAZEOY010000701.1:0-2233 GCA_964513835.1 uncultured Syntrophobacteraceae bacterium | reverse complement strand
GCCGCCTCGGTGGGAGTCACAATGCCGAAGACCACCCCGCCCACAATGATCACCGGGGTCAGGAGGGCTAAGACCGCCTCCCGGGCGGCCCGGGCGACCTCTCGGAGGGAGAACTCCGACGCTCTTGGATAGTGGCGCGTGACCGCGTAGTAATGGGTCAGGCCCATCTGGAACAAGCCGATCAGGATTCCTGGGACGATGCCCGCCAGGAACAGACCCGAGACTGAGACGTTCATCACCCCACCCCAGATCACCATGATGATGCTGGGAGGGATGATGACCCCCATTACCGCCGAGCAGGCGGTGACCGCCACGGTGTAGTTCACGTCGTAGCCGGCCTTCCGCATAGCGGGGATGATGATGGAGCCTTCGCCAGCAGCGTCGGCATTGGACGAACCCGAGATCCCTGCGAAGATCATGCTGCACACGACGTTGACATGCCCCAAGCCGCCGGGGAGGTGCCCGACCATGGACTGGGCGAAGCGGAGCAGCATGTTGGTGATCCTCGACCAGTTCATCAGGTTGGCGGCCAGCACGAAGAAGGGGATGGCCAGCAGGATGAACGACCCGTATTGCATCATCATGCGATGGATGAGCATGACCGGGGTGACCTGCGGGGTCATGATTAGGATTGGCACCACCGAGAAGGCCAGCGCGAACGAGATGGGGATCCGTAGGGCGATCAGGACCACGAGCGAGCCGAACATGCTCCAGAAGACGGCTCCAGCATCCAGCATCAGCGCACCCTCTTGAAGTGATCCCTCTTCAGGAGGAAGCTCTTGTAGAAATCTTCGGCCAGGAACAGCAGCCAGAGCAGGCCCGCCACCGGAACCGACACGTACAGGTAGGCCATATTGATCATTAGCACTTCGGAGGTCTGGATCATGGCCCAGCGTAGCACGAAGCCGTATCCGAAGTAGATGAAGGTGAGAGTGACGAAACCCACGACAACGAAATGGAGGATCTTGAGGAAGCGCTGAACCGTGCCGGAGGGGGCGCGGCGCATGAACAGGTCCACGTTGAAGTGGCTGCCAGCGCGGAGCCCCAGGCTGGCCCCCACAAAGACGAACCAGATCATGGCCCAGTTGGCGATCTCTAGCGGCCACAGCCAGCGGGGGACGAAGGGCACGTAGCGCCCTAGCACCAGAAGGGTGACGCACACGATTAGGATGACCCCCAAGGTTACCAGGGTGTGCCGGAGGACCTTCGCCACGGTGTCGCAGATCTCTATCAGCATGCGGAACCTTCCTGGTAGGCGCACGATCGGGCCCGGCGGGCGGAAACCTCTTCGCCCGCCGGGTCAGGCTGTGGGCTACTTGATGTTGTTTATTCTCACCAGGATATCGTAGGCGTTGTTCTCCTTGGCGAACTGCTCGACCACCGGCATGGCGCGCCGGCGCATCTCGGTGTTGTCAAAGGGGATGACTTTCAAACCGTGTTTCTGCTGGAGCTCCTTGACGGTCTTTTCGCCCTCCTCAACCTCGGTCTTTCGGTGGTAGGCTGCGGCCTCCTTGCCAGCCCTCAGCACCGCATCCTGCAGCTCGCTGGGAAGGGACTGGAATCTCTTCTCGCTCATGGCTAGCATGCGCGTGGTGATCTGGTGGTTGGTCAGGACATAGTAGGGTGCAATCTCGTAGAACTTCATGCTCTTCAGGCTGGCTGCCTCGTTCTCCAAGCCATCCAGAACCCCCGTCTTGATGGCGTTGTAGACCTCCATGTAGTCCATCGGGGTTGCCTTTAGGCCGGTGGCTGAGAAGACCTTTTGGTGGAGTGGCGAGCCCTGGACCCGCATCTGGATTTTCGGGAAATCGTCGATCGTCCGCGCTTCCTTGCGGGAGATCAGGTGCCGGACGCCGCCGCCGCCGTAGCCGATGAAACGGACTCCTTTCGTAATCATAGTCTTTTCGATTGGCTCGAAGACGTTGGCCTCCAGGCACTTGTTCCAGTGGTCGACGCTTTGGAAGATAAACGGGGCATCCATGAAGGTGGCCATTTTGTCCCAGTTGGCGATCCAGGCAGGCGAGATAATGGAGAAATCGATGGCCGTGCCCTGGATCATGTACTCGACGGCGTCCTTCTCCGTCCCGATGTCACCAGAGTGATGGAGATCGAACTCGATCTTGATGGGCCCTTTGTAGTACAGGGCGACCAGATCCGCGAATTTCTGAATCGTGCGATAGTAGACGTGGTCGGGGGGTAGCATCGTGTGGCCGATGAGCCTGAGGCTCTGGCC
>CAZEOY010000700.1:0-2240 GCA_964513835.1 uncultured Syntrophobacteraceae bacterium | reverse complement strand
AGGGTTCTTGTAATTGACGATGAAGAAGCGATCAGGTTTACCTTCGCGCGGTTCCTCAAGACCGAGGGACATATCGTGGCAACCGCCGAGAGTGTCGGCCAAGCCTGCACTCGAATAAGCGAAACGAGCTTTGACCTGATATTTGCCGACATCATCCTGGAGGATGGAACCGGACTCGATCTCTTGCGTGAGGTCAGGGGAAGAGGATTGAGCTGTCCCGTGATCATGATCACGGGAAATCCAAGCATCGAGACCGCTGCTGAAGCCGTTCGCCTGGGCGCCTTCGATTACATCCCCAAGCCCATCAACCAGGAAGCATTGCTGCACGCCACCCACACGGCCCTGAAGTACAAGGCTGTTCACGATGAAAAGGAAAAATACCGTACGAATATCGAGGCCATTTTCAGAAGCGTCCGGGATGCCATCATCACCGTGGATAGAGAGTTGGTGGTCATCGAGCTCAATGAGGCAGCCATGATCCTGTGCGGGTTCTCTCGCGACGACATCGGCAAGTCGTTCAGCCCTCCATCCGATTTGTGCCGTGAAAGACTTGTGGAGATTCTCGAGGAGGCGATCAAGGGTGGGGAGCCCGTTGAGGTAGACCATATCGAGTGCCAGCCCGACCATCGTGCGAGGAGGGTCATCAGCGTGAGGACCTACCCGCTCCTCAGCCTCCAGGGCCCGACCTCAGGCGCCGTGATGGTGCTCCGGGATGACACGCAGGTGGCCGACCTCGAAAGGGAGCTCAAGGAGCATCGGCAGTTTCATCGCATCGTCGGAAAAAGCGAGCCGATGCAGAAGGTCTATGCTCTCATCAGGGCCCTGGCCGCCGTTCAAACGACTGTTCTGATCACGGGAGAAAGCGGGACGGGTAAAGAACTGGTCGCTGAAGCGCTGCATCGTGCCGGAGAACGCAGCCACAAACCCCTGGTCAAGGTGAACTGCTCGTCTCTGCCCGAGAGCCTGCTCGAGAGCGAGCTGTTCGGGCATGTGAAAGGGGCGTTCACAGGGGCCATCAGAGACAATGTGGGGCGATTCCAGAAAGCGGACGGCGGCACCATCTTCCTGGACGAGGTTGGCGACATCTCGCCGATGATACAGCTCAAGCTCCTGCGCGTCCTTGAGGAGAGGCAATTCGAGCGGCTCGGAAACTCTACTCCCGTGAAGGTCGATGTTCGGCTGATCGCTGCAACAAACAAGAATCTCCTGGAAAAAGTCGGCCTCGGGGAATTGAGGGAAGACCTCTATTACCGGCTCAAGGTGGTCGAGATCCGGTTGCCACCCCTGAGAGACCGGCGCGAGGACATCCCACTCCTGGTCGATCACTTTCGTGATGCGTTCAACGTCAAATTCAAGAAGGCCATCGAGGCGGTGTCTTCCGACGTACTGAAAGCCTTTCTCAGGTACCCCTGGCCCGGCAACGTACGGGAGCTCCAGCACACCATGGAGCATGCCTTCGTCCTTTGCAGCCGGAACATCATCACCTTCGATCATCTGCCGCCCGAATTCCCGAGCGCTCCCGGAATCGAGCAGCGCTCTCCCGGGGAGACGCAGGCAGTCGATTCTCACGCCATCATTGAGGCTCTGAACAAGACCGCCTGGAACAAGGCAAAAGCAGCCCGTCAACTGGGGATGGATCGAGTGACGCTCTACCGGAAAATGAAGAAATACAATCTGACTGAAGATACACCTCGCTGATGAAATGTTGCACATGACCCGAAAAAATGCAACACTTCCGTTGCACGCAACACTCTTATCCTCCCGGATACCGGGCCACCGCTCTCCCCGCTCAGCCCTGAGCCCAGGATACGCCTTCATGTACGGGGATGAGTGGCACCTCCCGCTTCTTCGGCACGGATCTTGACCATCCAAACCACGATGAGTGGAAGACACCTGAAACCTCAGCAGGAGAGTTATGCATGGATGTCGGCATACAGGAAACCCTTTCGCCGGAAGGGTGTGCCAATAGAATCTTTGAGCTCAGCGGAGCCGAATTTGAGCCTGATATTGCCGCTGATTTGTGGTCCAAGATCATACAGCACAAATGGCTTCTTTCCGAAAAAGTCGGGCGGGATGTGGGGGTGAGGACCGCCTGCATCGATTTCCTCGAGAACATGGATCAAGCCCCCAACGAGTACACGAGGTATAAGGAGACGGATGTTCTCCATGAAATGGGGGCGCAGACCATAAGCAAGGAATCGTGGGTCACGATTTCCGACTCGCAGCCCCCCAAACAGCTG
>CAZEOY010000699.1:2010-2248 GCA_964513835.1 uncultured Syntrophobacteraceae bacterium | reverse complement strand
GCCCCCCGCGCGGGGGCGTGGATTGAAACGGGGAGGGGGTGCGCTCGCAATAGGACGTCGGATTGATGAGTATGGGTGGGATTGAAGGTGTAAAGGCGGAACGGTCGTCACGGGAGGGGGATTGCTGGAGATCCGTGACCGTAGGGAGGGAAGAGGTTGCCGGGGGTGGGCGTCGCCCTGCCGGACGGCAGGCTCCACCCACCCGGTCGTTTGCCTGCGCAGGTACGCAGGCTTAAGG
>CAZEOY010000699.1:0-2000 GCA_964513835.1 uncultured Syntrophobacteraceae bacterium | reverse complement strand
CAACTGGACAGCCGCAGGGCGTGGGTCACGGGGCAATACCCCACGAACGCGGTGATCAGCGGGATCAGGCCAATGGCGCCCCACCAGCTTCCGAAATAGAGCCCGACCGATATGACGGCAATCCCGAGGAAAACCCGAAAATACTTCTCAGCGCCACATACATTGTGCTTCATGTCGAATACCTCCCGATGCTCCGGCAAGAAAGCCTTGCCCAATATTCAACGCCACAGGGCGTCACCTTCATCTCCTGAAATCATAAATATTCAACGCCACAGGGCGTCACCTTCATCCCCTGAAATCATAATCATGGCACGCCGGCCATGCACGCCGGGAGGTCCAGCGAGCCGCCGAAAAAGAAAAGGCCGGAGGTTCGCTCCGGCCTTTGGATTCTCAAGATCTTCGGTGTCTACGGTGGGGCTGCGGCCGCTCTAGAGCTTTCTCACCCTGGCAGCCTGGGGGCCCTTGGCTCCGCTTTCCTCGTCAAAGGTCACCCGGTCGCCTTCGGCCAGCGATTTGAACCCGCTGCCTTCGATGGCGCTGAAATGCACGAAAACATCGTGTCCGCTGTCACTTTCGATGAAGCCGTAACCCTTGCTGTCGTTGAACCATTTTACTCGACCTTCCGCCATGTTGCAGTTCCTTTTCTTCTTAACTGTGTTATTGGTTTCATTGTACTGGTGCGCTACTTTGGGGCAACTTCCGAACCGCTTCTTTTGGCGAAAGACCGATCCTCGATGCATCTCAAAATACCGAACCAAGCTCCCTTTTGACCTACTTTAGTGCATCATCCCCAAAAATCAAGCCATTTTTTGACCCAATGCCCCTGAATGTGGCTTCAAAGCGTCCTTTGTGGGCCCCCGGGCGCTCCGTTTTTCCACGGCCCCCGTGACCCGACTCTCCATGGTGGTTAGAGTTCTGTTATCATCATAGGGTCGGCGAGTCATGATTGCCGTCAGCCATCTTAAGCATTTCACGCGTCTTGTGAGCCGGGAGAAGAAGATGAACCGACCATGGATGTTTGCAGTGCTGGGGATATTCCTGCTGGCGGCAGCTCTATGCCACGCAGCTGAAAAGGAAAGGATCACCAAGGAAGAGCTCAAGCCGCTGCTGGGAAGCCCGGACGTCGTCGTGATCGATGTCCGCACAGGAGACGACTACAAATCAAGCCCATACAAGATCCAGGGGGCGGTGCGGGAGAATCCCACAGACGTGCCCCGATGGTTCAAGAAGTACCCGATGGAGAAGACCGTCATTCTCTATTGCACCTGAAAGAAGGAAGCGACCAGTGTCCGTGTGGCACGTGAGCTTTCCATGAAGGGATTCAACAAGGTGTACGCCCTCAAGGGGGGGTGGCTGGAGTGGTACCTGGCCAAATACCCCATTGAGCCCAAATGAAGAATCCGTAGCGGTTCGGAGACCAAACAAGGAGCAGGCTCATGAAAGGGTTCCGTTCCCATGTCCTGATCGTGTGGATGTGCTTCCTTCTGCTGACCACCGGGGCCGTGCTGTGCACGGCAGCGGAGAGCCTCGAGGAGAAGGCTTACGCGGTGGGGCACCTCAAGCCCGTCGACAGCAGGAGCACGCTGAAGGTCGGCCGGAAGGCCCCCGATTTCACCCTTCCGTCCATCTCCGGCGAAAGGGTCAGCCTCAAACAGTATGCGGGGAAGAAGAACGTCGTGATTTCCTTCGTTCCTGCAGCCTACACACCGGTCTGCTCAGCACAATGGCCCCGTTACGACCAGATGAAGACCTTCTTCGAAGAGAACGACACGGTGCTCCTCGGCATCACCGTGGACAACATCCCGACGCTCAACGCCTGGGTCATAGACATGGAGGGCTTATGGTTTCCCGTTCTCTCGGACTTCTGGCCGCACGGGGCGGTGGCCGGGAAGTACGGCATCCTGAGGTCTTCGGGGACATCGGAGCGGGCGATATTCCTCGTCGACAAGAAAGGGATCATCCGCTTCATGGACATCCACGACATCAACGAGGAGCGCCTG
>CAZEOY010000698.1:0-2256 GCA_964513835.1 uncultured Syntrophobacteraceae bacterium | reverse complement strand
TCGATCGGTTCAAAGACGCTGGAATTGTGTGAGATGCTACCCCTTTCATCGGACACTGTATTCAGTCTCCCATCAGCGAGTGTGACCGGGAAGCTGAATCGTCGTGCAGCTCTTTCCGGGGGCGCAGGTGCGAGTCGTCGCAGAGGGGGTCGAAGCGCTCTTGTCGCTCGACGAGCTTCCTATGGAATAGCTCACCTGGCTGAGCACTCTTTCCATCTCATCACCCTGGCATTCAGGGCATGTGAGCTCGGCGGAATCGGACGAACTGGTGAAGAGAAAC
Organism: uncultured Syntrophobacteraceae bacterium; assembly: GCA_964513835.1. GTDB lineage: Bacteria > Desulfobacterota > Syntrophobacteria > Syntrophobacterales > Syntrophobacteraceae > JALOOX01. Next base: position 1,976 of record CAZEOY010000698.1, on the reverse strand, counting down.
TCCTTGATGTGCCCGCACTGGACGCAACGGAATTCATAAATCGGCATGATTTCTCCTTTTCGTGAATGAGGGAACCATCTCGAATCGATAGAGCTTTTAACAAATGGTTTTCGGGGAGTCAAACCGTCCCCGCAGGTAGCGGAGCTTCCCCTTCGGAGGAGTCCCCCTCTGGATGAATAGGAAGAACATTGAAGCAGAGCGTTCTCGATGCCCCCTCTTTGTGCTCCAATTGAAGAATTGAGCTGCTTCGGATGCTGCCCGCCCATCCGACCCTACCATTACGATCCGCTGGATTTTGCGGGCAGTCTGAGAAGAGAGCTCATCGAGAACCGAAGGGCTTTCCTGAATTCCCCCCTTCAGGTCAGACCGATCGTTGGTTATCATTGCTGGGCTTTGGGATTTCTGGATCCCCGAGGCAGAACGGCAGGGTGCCTGCTCCACCCCGCCCGAAACGATGGTGAGGATCTCAGGGGGCTGGTCGATTACGGCAGCAAGTGCCGCCGCGAGAGCTGCCGGGCGGCTCGGGTGTTCGACGAGTTGCCGCCGGAGGGTCAGGCCTTTTGGTTGGACCTGGCACGAGGACTGAATCCTTACTATTACTCGAGCCATCGAGGCAACCCTCTGTTTCACCTGCTGCTCTGGGGGGCGGAGCTCCTGGAGCGATTGCGGTGTCATGCTGGCCATATGGCCTGGACTTCGACGGAGCTCATTTACTTTTGTCCATTTCTGGTGCGCAAGGCCTGGAGACCTCAGGCCCATCGATTCCTGTTCAGCTTGTTGCTGGATCGCTTGGAATCCGTGGAGGGGTGGACCACCGCCCTCGAGGCGTCAGCATGTCGGCTGCTGAGTGGAATTCCTGGACTGGCGGCGATCCGGGCTATGAGGAGTTGCTTTGAACCCTGTGAGACAAGGGACTGCGTCTGGACACATCAGGCATCGGAAAGGGCCGACCTGCTTGACTTCGTGCGACTGGAACTTGGCATCAAGAGAGCCAGGGGAATGCAGCTGAGAGAGGCCGGAAAAGCGATCACCGCTTTGGCCAAAGAGATGCCGGTCTTTCTCCGTTGATCGGCAGCCTCCATCGCCAGGTGAACGTGTCGAGACTTTTGAGAGAATGTCTTTCTTCTGTTCGAATGAAGACGCCCGGGAGAAGCGTGCATCATGACCAATTCCTCTGAAACAAACCATGAGCCCAACCGGCGGGAACGAACCTTCCCTGCGGATTGGAGTATCGAAACACTTCAGACCAACTGGATGGAGCACCTCAAGAATGTCATGCAGGATGCTTCGGTCTCAATCCCCCTCAAGCGAGTTCTGCACCAGGTTGAACGCAGCCCTGTCTATCAGGAAATCATGGCTCGCTGGAGCGGCATGAATGGTGAGGAGCGGCTGAGGATTTGGAAGCGCCTGTTGGAAGAGAGCGGGAAGGCGATGTCGGAGATCCTGCCGGTATGCGTGCTGTGCGGCGAGTGCTGCCGCAAGGGAAGTCCGACGCTCCAGCTTGAAGACCTGGAGCTGCTCAAGCTCGGTAGACTGCCCTGGCATGAATTGTTCACCATTCGAAGAGGACAGCCTGTCCACTCACCCTTCAAAAACGAGATCTCGTTTCTTGTGGACGAACGGGTGAAGGTGAGAGAGAAAGCCGGAACACAGGAATGCGTCTTTTTTGATCATGCGACGGATCAGTGCCTGGTCTATGAGGACAGGCCCGCTCAGTGTCGAGCTCAGGCCTGCTGGGATCCCACGTTGGCGGAGGATTTGGCTAAGCAGCCTTACCTGACCCGCCGAGATGTTTTTGCGGACATTGAGCTGCTCCTGGACCTTATTGAAGAACACGATCAGCGATGCTCATTCAGCGCACTCAAGAATGCCTTTGAGCGGTTGGAACCGAACAATGCCGAAGGCCTTGATGAGATTCTCAACCTGCTTGCCTACGAAGATCATTTTCGTCATTTCCTGGGTGAACAACTCAAAAT
>CAZEOY010000697.1:0-2257 GCA_964513835.1 uncultured Syntrophobacteraceae bacterium | reverse complement strand
GGGATGATCAGCCACAGGGGCCACAGCACGCCGACCAGGGCGATGAAGAGGAACAGCAGGCCCGCCGCAGCCGTGATTCTGGCCTCCGCATGTCCGAGCACCCGGTGTTCCGTCAACGCCGCTCCCACGCTGTAGCCGATGCGAAGGGTGCCGGCACCGGCGCGGCCCAGGCTGCCGGCATGGACCGGCCGCTTTCCCGAACTTCTTCGAGGTCTCCTCCGGGCCAGCGAGACCCGGTTGCGCCTAGCCAGAACCACTTCCGTAGCGCTTTCCAGGTCCCTCAGGAAAGTTTCTTCCATGGACCGGGCGAAGGCTGCGTTTTCCACCGCCACATCCAGCTCGTAGTTGCCCATCCAGCTCGCGATGTTCAGGTTGGTGGACCCCACCCTGGCCCACATGCCGTCGGCGACGGCCGTTTTGGCGTGCATCATCGACCCGTTCCATTCGAACACCCGGACCCCGGCCTCGATCAGGGGCTGGTAGCCGGCCCTGGATACGGCCCGCAGCAGGGGGAGGTCCGTCGAGCCCGGCACGAGCAGCCGCACATCCACGCCGTCCAGTGCCGCCGATCGCAGGGCCTGGACATATGAACTCACTCCGACGAAGTAAGCGTCGCTCAGCCAGAGGGTGCGCCTGGCGAGAGCGGCCACCAGGTTGTCCAGCCGATACAGCCCCGTCGTGTTGGGCGCAGTGGCGATGACTCGCAAATCGACGTCTCCAGCCTTTTCCATCTTTTCGCGGGCGGGGACCTCGTCCCGGGGAAGCGGGGATCCCGATAACGCCCAGACATCCGAGAATGCGCCATCGATGTCGGCGACGGCGGGGCCGCGTATTTCGACGCCCGTGTCCCTCCAGGGATCGATGCCGCGCTCCGGGAAGCCCCGCCAGACCTGTCCGATGCAAAGCCCCGTGACGAATGCGACGCGCCCGTCCACGACGATCACCTTGCGATGATTGCGGGAAATCCAGCCGAGGGGGCCGTCCCATCGAGGCGGATTGAAACAGCGCACGTCCACCCCGGCCTCCCGCAGCGTGCTCCAGAAACGGCCGGAAGTCTTGAAAAGCCCTCCCATCCAGTCGTAAAGCAACCGGACCCGCACACCCTCGCGGGCCTTTCGCATCAAGACATCCGCAAGCTCCCTGCCCGTTTCGTCTTCATGGATGATGTACATCTCGATGTGGATGGTCCGCCGCACCCTCTCGAGGCGATCCAGCCATGCCCCGTAGTTCTCACGCGCGTCGATGAGCAGGCGGATGCTGTTTCCCCCTTTGAGGGGCGCTCCCGCCGCCCGTGAAAACACCTGTTCCGCCAGAGCACGGCTCGAAAGCCATGTGGGGCGCCGTGAATCCCGGAAATCGCAGGATGCCATGATGTCACTCCTCTCTTGAATTTTGCTCAGCCAATTCCATACTATATTCGTCAATGGCCGAGAAGCTGTCTGATATTCCATGTGGCACGGGTCAGCACGCTCTGTTCCGACAGCTCACCCTATCGAGGATGATCATGTCACCACGTTGGAGCCAATGGTTTGGTTGTTTTCCCTCGATGACCGGATACCTGGCCGGTACCCTTTTCCTTGCAGCCTCTCTCACGCCCAGCCTGATCCCTCGGACTCCCCTCACCCAGGGGTTGGTTTCGGGCATCTCCATGGCAGCCGGCTACGGCCTCGGCGTCGCGGCCGTGCGGCTCTGGTCCTACCTGGAGCTTCCCGTGCCGGGCGGGCGCGCCCGAAGCCGGGTCATGCTGGGGATCGTATTCACCTGCATCGCCCTTGCAACCTATTCTCTCTGGCAGGCATCGGCATGGCAGAAGGATCTGGCGCTGCTGATGAAGCTCGAACCGCCGGAAAGCTCTCGCCCGTTCAAGGTGGGGCTGATCGCCCTGGCGATCTTTTCCGCGCTGGTCATGCTCGGACGCCTGTTTCGCTGGATCGCTCACTCCGTGGCGCGCCCGCTCAAGAGTTTCCTGCCCCGGCGGGTGTCTTACGTCTTCGGCTTCACGGCGGCGGTCATCCTCTTTTGGCTTTTGATCAACGGCCTCGTCTTCCGGGTCGGACTGCGCCTGGCCGATGTTTCCTACGAAAAGATTATAGTGTACCCCAAAAACTGGACAGGTGAAAACGCTGGGGAGCGACCCGAGCGCCACGGTGGGTGGACATACGGATGGGCAGGGGTCTCGGGCTCCGCCTCTCTTTCCTCATCATCGGGAGTCCCAGAAAAGCGTTCCCCCTGGGGGTCTGGGGGCTGGCCCCCAGGG
>CAZEOY010000696.1:0-2257 GCA_964513835.1 uncultured Syntrophobacteraceae bacterium | reverse complement strand
CTCGGTGCGCACCGTCACGAAGAACTTGAGCGGGTCTTTGATGCTCCATCGCGTGATGTGGTCCACAACGGCGCGCTTCTTGTCGAGAGTCAGGTACTCCTGTGAGAGCGCATCGGTGGACAGTACCCGCTTCTCCAGGTAGGACGTCCGCTGAATGAAGGGAATCTTGAAATGGAGGCCCGCATCGCTGATAGTCCGGCGATACTCGCCGAACTGGGTGATGATGGCCTGGTTGGCCTCGTCGACGACGACCAGGCTTTGATTGAGGAAGAATCCCAGGACGAGCACAACGATTATGGCGGCTGGAAAAGGCCACGGTGCTTGATTCAGTCGTTTCATCGCTATCACCTCTCTATCGGGTCCGGGGGAAGGGAGGGGAGACCTGGGGAGGCATTCTCGGCCCTGTCTCGGGCCTGGCCTGAGGCTCGGCATCTTCCGTCTTGCGCACTCCCGGGGATGCCGTCTTGTCGGCAGCCGAGGGGGTCTGAAGGCTGCGCAGCGGCAGGAACGGCAGCACATTGCCATCTGCGCCCTGGCTCATGACGACTTTGGTGGACTTGGCCAGGATTTCTTCGAGCGCCTCGATGTGCATGCGTTCCCGTGTCACATCGGGAGCCCGCTGATACTCCGCCAGTACCTGGGTGAATCGGCTGGCTTCACCCCGGGCCCTTCGTATCCGCTCCTCCCGATATGCGATGGATTCCTCCTGGATCTGACGCGATAAGCCGCGGGCGCGCGGCAGGATGTCTTCCATGTAGGCCTGGGCTTCGTTCACGAGCCGCTCCCTGTCCTCTCTCGCACGCACCACTTCATGGAAGGCGTCCCGCACCTGCTGGGGTGCGTCGGCCACTTGCAGCCGCACGTCGGTAACCAGGATGCCGGTCTGGTAGGCGTCCAGGAGTCGTTCGAGGAACAGCTGGGTTTCCGCCTGGACCTCAGCGCGCCGCTCCGTGATGACGTCGTCGATGAGCATGCGCCCAACGGTGCTTCGCAGCGCCACCTCTGCCGTGCTGGTGAGCACATCCTCCGGGTTCTTCACCCGAAAGAGAAAGGAGGACGGGTCCTTGATGCGGTACTGGACCAGAACCTGCACTTCCACGATGTTCTCGTCCTTGGTGAGCATCAGGGATTCCTCGAGCATGGCCGCAGGCCTCCCTGTTGTCGTGCGGAAGCCGATCTCAGCGCGGCGTATGCTGGCGACGTTCACCACGTCCACCGTCTGGATGGGCCAGGGAAGGCGGTAGTTGAGGCCTGGATCCGATGTGGCGGAGTGGCGGCCGAACGTACGTACGACACCCTGCTCACCGGGGCCGACGATGTAAATTCCCGTGGCCATCCATAGAATCAGGACGATCACGGCGGCGGCGAGATAGGCATAAGCACCGAAGCGCTCAAGAAGAACGCGTGCCTTCTCGACCCAAAGGGGAATCTCCTGGCCTTGTGGCGGCCATCTGTGCTGATTCATTCCTGCTCCTCACTTTTGCCTGTTGCCAGGCCGGTGATTGAATTTGGCCCCGATCCAATCGGGGACCGATAAGCTGCCCCGCCGGATCTTCGGTGGGGCAAACGGCTCTCCTGCAATCAACTTTGAATTCGATACGGTACTCGATGGTCCGTGATTGTACTGGGCCGCGACGTAACGGTCAAAGCTTAAGATAATTCCGAAATGATCGTTTGGGGGCTGGTCGGCCACGAATTATGCATGAATCGATGTGCGACGGTCTTGGAAGGGGACTGCGTGATAATTCTGCGGCATTGGCCCCCTCCGCGCTGTTGAGCCAATTTGCAGGCTTCCGGCCAAGGCCATCTCAGGTCATTTCCTGTAGAGCCATTACACGTCATTCGGGCATTCTTCAAGTCGGAATCCTGTTCATTGAGCCTCTCTGACCCCCGGTTCCCGGCTTACAGCATGAACCCCACCCCTGCCCTGGAAACACGGCATTCTTGCAGGGGCGGAGTTCGTCCCCGCCTGGCCTGCTCGTTCCGGTCGGGGCTCACGCATTTCAAAACAGGCTCTTAACAAGGTTGAGCGAAAGAGGTAAGAGAAGGCTCCCGGCTCGGCCGGCTTCTGAACTGCGTGTCTGCCATCTTCTGATTATGGAAGGCAAAATGAAGAAAATCCCTTTTCCGGAATTCCTCAAGTTCTCTCGATGCATCCTTGGTGAAGGGGCTGTCATCGAGCGGTTGCGGCGCAACCCCGACTTTGAGCTCGATCCTCACGTCGTCAACTCGGCTTTCATCTACGACGAAGTGAAGC
>CAZEOY010000695.1:0-2269 GCA_964513835.1 uncultured Syntrophobacteraceae bacterium | reverse complement strand
CCTGGGTACTGTGTTGGCCACTTACGCAATGCCTGTTCTCGCCAGTGGTGGGGGCGGATACTAGTCATCAACAAGCTCGAATCAGTTCATCTTCCAAGCCATGAAGAAGCGCGAATTTTTCAGTTCGTGCTTTTTTTTGTTTTGCAGATTTGAACCACTATCGTCATAATATTCTCTGAGATTTCAAGAAGTAAGTAGATTGCAGAACCGAAAGGGGCTGTGGTTGATCTGCAGACAGCTCCGCCGGGGAGTATGCTAAAAAGGCATAGATTCTGACTTCAGCGCCGCCGACTCCGAATCTGCAGTAAAAGAGGTCTGAGAGCGCTTTGTGTGAGGTTGTGAGGAGAGAGACGAGGCGAATGGTTTGGGGGGCACCTGACCTCTTGTTGGAGGGTTGAAATGCACCATTTGAGAACGTGGGCACGACCGGCGCTCTCAGCGGCGGTGCTTCTGATCGCATTCGTTCTTCTGTTGGGACGTGGGCAGCAGACATGGCCGTCCGAGTCGGCTTCCCCAGAACCGCGGTCTCCAGAGAATGTGTACCGTGCACCTTTGCTCAACAATCCTCGAACGCTCGATCCTGCTCGAGTGCAGGATATCTATGGCGCTCTGGTTGTGCACCAGCTGTTCGACGGTTTGGTGCAATTCAGCAGAGACCTGTTTGTCATTCCTGCCCTGGCGGAGACCTGGAGAGTGGAGGATCAAGGCAGGACTTATCGGTTCAGCCTTCGACGGAATGCGAAATTCCACAACGGGCGTGCCATAACGGCCGAAGACGTGGTTTTCAGTTTGTCCCGCCTTTTTAGGGTCCGGCCGGCACCGACCATCCTGCCCTACCTCCTTGTCATTTCCGGGGCCAGGGACTATGTGGAGGAGAAGGCTTCAGAGGTAGTTGGGCTTCAGGCCGTGGACGAGCAGACCCTTGTGATTCGGCTCGAAAAGCCTTATGTGCCTTTCCTGGTTGCCTTGGGCATGTACCACACGGCCATAGTACCCCGAGAGGCGGCCAGCGAGGATGATTTTGCCTCGAGTCCGATTGGAAGTGGGCCGTTCAAACTGGTGGCCTGGGAAGAAAACGTGAGGATCAGTCTGGAGAGGTATTCCGATTACTATGGAGGCCCCAGTAGCCTGGACGGGATCACGTTCGTCATCTATCCGGGCATTGGAATTGAGGGGGCACTGAAAGACTTCCAGGCGGGCAAGCTCGAGGAGATGCCCGTGTATCCTCAGTTTCGGAGCACTTTGAAAGAGGTGACTCAGCTGCAGTGGCTGCATCGCCCTGCGTTGGGGATTCAATTCTATGGATTCAATGTGACGCATCCGCACCTTCGTGACTCTCACTTGCGGGCCGCATTAGCTCATGCCATAGATCGTCCGAGGATCATCGCGGACGTTTACGGCGGTGAGGTCGAGCTTGCGTCGGGAATACTTCCCCCCGGTCTTCCAGGATATCAGCCTCAAGGCGGCACAGACGCAACCAGCGCCCGTCCGGAGGAGGTTCGTCGGGAAAGATTGTCAGAATCAAAGGAAGTGGATCGACCTATTGAAATCGTCTCGAACAGTCAGTCGCCGATTGCCCAGGCAGAGTTGAACATGGTCAAGGAGTCGTGGAGGAAGTTGGGTTTTCAGTTGGAGCCCAGATTCATCCCCGAATGGGAGAAGTTCGAGCAATATCTTCGTTCGGATTCGGTCCAGGTCTTCAGATATATGTGGTCTGCGGATATCCCGGACCCCGATGATTTCGTTCGAGTGCTGTTCGCATCCGATTCTCCTGTGAACTATTGCAGATACCGAAATCCCGAAGTCGACGAAATGCTCAGCTCAGCGGTTGGAATCCTCGATCCTCTTGAGCGTGCCCGGAGATACCGCGAGATCGAGACGGCAATCATGACGGAGACTCCAGCGATTCCGATGCTGTATCCGGCTGTGGATATGGTTTATCAGCCTTACGTGCGGAATATGGAGGTCACATCTCTGGGCGCGCATGCAGTTTCGTACCACCGGATTTGGCTCGATCGCAAGGTCTCCCCTTGATGGCGTTCGACCTGCCTGCAGTCGGATCATGAAAGAAGGACCGGTCAGAATCAGTATTTTCAGGAAACCGCGCTATATCCCCCTCCGATATCGATTCATCTTTTTGAGCTCATGTCTTTTAGTGGTGCTCTTCGGAACCATGGCGGTCCTGCTTGGGATCCATCAGGCGAGGAACATCCGAAGCCAGGTGGAACGGAGAGGCATGGCCATGGCAAACGGTATTTCCGCCATCTCC
>CAZEOY010000694.1:0-2273 GCA_964513835.1 uncultured Syntrophobacteraceae bacterium | reverse complement strand
GGAAACATCATAACGGTGAACCAGAGTATCGAGCATCGGCATGGACTCAGTGCTTCAGAGTTCAAGGGCCGTTCGCCGGCCATCATGTTTGCCAACCCTGCGAAATTCGACCAACTGTTCGAGGAGGTGAAAGCGTCCCAGGCCCGGGAGCTGATCGACGTCTCCATGGTCGGTCGAGAGGGGGAGTCCTATGCAGCCGACATCCATGTGGTTGCACTTTCGGATGACTCAGGAAAGACCCGTGGTTACCTGCTTGTTATCCAGGATATGACCAAGCGAAACACACTGGCAGAAAAACTTGTTCAAGGTGAAAAAATGGCTGCCCTGGGGATCATGGCAGGCGGGGTGGCACACGACTTCAACAACATCCTCATGGCGATTCTGGGCCATATCCAGCTGATGCTTCCCGCCATCACCGATGAAGATATTCAGAGACGGTTACACAACATTGAGAAGGCGGTGCACGAGGGAGCAAGCACCATACGCAGGCTGCAAAGATTCACCGAACGGAACAGGGATTCCCGACAGATTTCTTCGGCGGCAGATGTCAGTCAGGCCGTCTCGGATGTGATCGAGCTCACACGTCCCCGCTGGAAGGACGCCATGGAGCATTCGGGCCGGAGCATACGATTTCAGCTTGATGTTTCTCCCAGGTGTTACGCATCCATCAGTGACTCAGATCTCAGAGAGGTGCTCACGAATCTGGTCTTCAATGCTGTTGAAGCCATGCCCGAAGGAGGAATCATCACGGTATCCTGCAAGCCCTTGAATGGCGAGATTCTTTTGGAGTTTTCGGACACGGGTGTGGGAATGGATAGCGGGGTGACGGCGAGGATCTTTGATCCATTCTTTACGACCAAGGGTGTGGGCAGTTCAGGCCTGGGGTTGAGCGTTTCCTGGAGCCTGATCACCCGCTGCGGCGGTGATATTCGAGCTCGAAGCACGCCCGGTAAGGGAACGGTTTTTGAAATCGCCATCCCAAAAGCTGCGCCATCCCTGAAAGTGGAACAGGCATGCAAACCCGGACCCTTCCTGGAGTCTTCCAAGCTCCTGGTCGTCGACGATGATCCGGAGATCCTGGAGATCCTGCAGGACATGTTGCGCCTCAAGGGGCATCGGGTCACAGCGACGGACAGTGGGCCTGAGGCCCTTCATCTCATCAAATCCGAAGATTTCGACCTGGTCCTGACAGATTTGGGAATGCCTGCCTTAAGCGGGTGGGACATAGCAAAATCTGTGAAGGCCAAAGATCCTCACATCCCTGTCATCCTGGTCACGGGATCCGGCGATCAATATGAGGAGGACGATCTGACTGCCAGCGGTGTTGATCGTATCCTGTCAAAACCTTTCAATTGGGACAGGCTTCTTGAAACTGTGGCTGATTTGCTCAACTCCTTGTCCAGAGAGGCTCCCGAATCTCCGCTACCAGGTTTCGATCACATGATAAACTGAAAAGTATTATCTCGATGTAGGCCCTTTCTCAGGTGGGCCAGTTGATCTTTTCACTGAATCCTATTTGGTCTGCTAAAGATTCTGCTCACGAAGCGATCGATTTCACACGAGCAAATACATCACTCTCCGCAAGTCTTGTTCCTTCCATCAACTCAAGAACTTCGAAGAATTGCATTCGGCACAAGTATTGCTAAAACATTGCACCGGCTTTGCCTATGGAAAATGGTTAAAGACCTCTACAAAAGCACCCGATAAGTTGTGATCCTTCAATTTTCCTTGCAGAGGTCAGGTGGGAGATAAGACCATGATGCATCATCATGTCCAACCCGATCCCTTCATTTTTTTTACACTGCAGAGAGGGTGGAGCTGAAGAAGGCTCCTTAAAGGTACTTACTGAAAGGAGGCACTCAAATGGATTATCATTTTGACCTTTCCGACGGGCTTCCTCACGGGGCTCCTGCAGTGAGCGCAAGATTTCCGATGGACCCACTGCATGAATCGAGCTCCGGCTCGGCTCTCATGTCAGCAATGGGGATTGAGGATGCGCAGAAGAGTATTCTTAGGACGCTGCAGGCCCTCGAGGTGATTTCCCGTCGACTCTGTGAAGGAAACCCTGTCGACCTAAGCCATGCAGGCGCGGTAATCGATGTGCTCAAGAATGTTGTTGAGAGAGTTCAACCAGCAGGTGATTGGGAATCTCCCGGGACGAAAGAGGCCACCACTGAGGCATCTATTCGGATGGGGCTGGAAAGCCTTGGGAAGAGATGTTTTAACCAAATGCGGGAGTCACTCACAAGGATCAGGTTATATTCCGACGACAT
>CAZEOY010000693.1:0-2276 GCA_964513835.1 uncultured Syntrophobacteraceae bacterium | reverse complement strand
TAGCTTGGCACACTTCCTCCACAATGTCCAGAGCTATGACGTGCGATTGCCCTGGCGGCTCTCGCTTCTATAGTTGACCTTGAGGAGTGGATACTGCTCCCTCAGGCGCAGCACATCGACGCCGGACTGGATGGCCAGGTTGATGAGAGCGCTCTCAGTGGGAGAACCCCTGAGAATGTACTTGTCCCCCTGCTCCCGTTCGATCTCCGTTTCGTTGCACAGGACCGACGCCTCGATGAGGCTCTTGATCTCATCCCATTGCAGCGGATCGATTTGCGCTCCGTCCATGCGGAAGCTGCCGTTGACCAGTCGAACGTTCTTCATCCCGGAGAAGAGCCGTACGACGGCCATCCGGTTCTGGGTGATGGTGCCCGTTTTGTCAAAGCAGATGGTCTGGATGCATCCCAGTGTCTCGACGGCATTGAGCTGGCGGATGAGCACGCGGTGCTGCCTCATGTTCCGGATGCCCAGGGCGAGCGTCGTCGTGGCCACAGCGGGCAGGCCTTCGGGCACCGCCGCAACGGCCAGCGAAATGGCGGTCTTGAACATGATCAGGAAACCATAGCCCCGGAGGAGCCCGATTCCGAAAACCAGTGCACAGGCCGCACCGGAAATGAGGACGAGCTGATCCCCCAGTTGCTCGAGCTGTCGCTCCATGGGGGTTTCCGGGGATTCGGCTTCTCCCACGAGGGACTGCAGCCGACCGACTTCGGTGGTGCTGCCGGTGGCCACCACGACGGCAATGCCCTGCCCTCCGGTAACCAGAGTGCCCATGTAGACCATGTTGACCCGATCGCCCAGGGTGACATGACGGTTCGGGAGTGCCTCCACCAACTTGACCACCGGAAGGCTCTCCCCGGTCAGAACGGACTCGTCCAAGCTCAGGTGGCTGGCCTCGAGGAGCCTCGCATCCGCTGCCACGTAGCTGCCGGGCCGGAGAACCAGGATATCCCCGGGCACCACCGCCTCCGCAGGGACGGTGGCGATGGTGCTGTCCCTCAGCACATCGGCTGTGGGCTTCACCAGGTCCTTCAGGGAGTGGATGGTCTTCTCGGCTTCGCGTTCGGTCACGTATCCGATGATTCCGTTGATTCCCACCACCGCCAGTATCACGACGGCATCGGCAAGGCCTCCCGTAACGACAGAAACCCCCGCTGCAGCTCCCAGAAGAGCCACGGGAAGCGACTTGAACTGCTCAAAGAAGATCGCCCATCCGGATCGCACGGAGACCTCGGGAAGCATGTTGGCACCGTATTGCTTCAACCGGTCCATGGCTTCATAGCTGCTGAGGCCTGATTTGGCCGAGCTGTCAAGGGCTGCCAGGGTGCTCTCCATGGACAGGGTGTGCCAGGGTTCCTCGGATTGATATTTGCCGTTGGTCCGGCCGTACAGTGAGGCTCTGTGTTGGCCGGACACCTTCTGGAGCGACGGGGGATCACCAGCCTCCCAATGTCCACGCGACTGCGCAGATAGATGAAGGGTTTCCTCGAACCGGTGAGGCTGGGACTTTAAAGACATTCGGTATTCATGGACCAGCGATTCGATCAGGGCTGCGATTTTTTTGAAATCGTTTCCGGAATTGAAGCGGACCAGCACGTTGCCCGTCACGGAACTGGGCGACGCCTCGGTGATGAAATCATGGCCCGAGAGCTTCGATAAGATGTGATCTTTCAATTGGGGGCAACCATGCAGCCCTTGAACTCTGAATCGCGCTCTGCCCTGCACGGCTGTATGAATGGGCCGAACCATCATCAAACTCATCCAGTATCAAGACGGCGAAACACCCAGGATGGGTCCAGTAACCCATCGCTTTTCAGGCATTCAATAGCGACTTCCCGGAGGCAATGCCGGGAAGTCGAGTGTCATGGATTCAAACGACGATCTCACGGGGCCGATTTGGGCACGGCCGCAGAAAGGACATCCTTGACGCCGCTCACAGTCCCCACCAGCATGTCACGGGCTGTCTTGACGGCAGCACCTCCCACCTCGCCGACTCCGCCAACGATGCCGCCCACCGAATCCTTGACGGCAGACGTGATGCTCATGGCCAATTCCCTGACCGCAGCGACGGTTCCACCGGCTGCCTTCCTGGCGAGGCCTGCCACGTCGCCCCCGAGCGTTGAAACGGTGCTCACCACGCCGGAAGCGGCTTTGGAAGCCGTAGAGAACACCTCGCCTCCCACTTCCGTGACGCCGCCCACGACACCCCTGGCCAGACGCGTCGCGCTTCCCACAACGCCGGCGCCCACCTCTTCGACGGCATGCACCGTTCCCTT
>CAZEOY010000692.1:0-2285 GCA_964513835.1 uncultured Syntrophobacteraceae bacterium | reverse complement strand
GGACGCCCAACGCCTGCAGGATGGTGACCCGGTCGGCAGCCCATCTGGGGTCATCCGGCATGGGGAGTCGCACGGCCAGGAAGCCCCAGGCGGCGCGCACCTCGTGGTTCCCCTCCTGCATGTGGCAGGTCTGGCAGGTGGGGGCGGCCGCATCCTCGGGCAGCACCTTGTTCTGCTTCAGGAGGTACCGGACGCCGTGCTTGGACGACGAATACATTTCCCACTGGGGATGATCGATGCCCATGTGACAGGTCTGGCACACCTGCGGCGACCGGGCCTCCTCGGCTGAAAACAGGTGCCGGGTGTGGCAGACGTCACACGAGGCCAGGCCGAAATCGGCTCCGGACTCCCTGAGGGTCCTGAGCTCGGCTTCGCTCTTGAGACCATGGCGGTGGCACCCGCCGCAGCCCTTGAGGCCTTCGATCTGGGCCATGGGCTGCCAGTGGACCGTCGGCATGGCGTTCATGGAGATCCAGGCCAGGGCGTGCTTGCCCCCCGTGAACTGCTGGACCTGCTGTTCGTGACAAACGACACATTTTTCGGGGAGGGCCGGCTCCACACGGTCCACGTCATCCTTGGACAGATGCTTGCTGCCGTGACAGGCCTGACAGTTCACATCGTTCTGGCTGTGTTTGCTGAGCTGCCAGTCGGAGACGATTTTGGGGTGCAGATCCTTGTGACAGTCCACACAGGCCTGCCACTGATCCGGCGGCAATTCCTCGGCAGGCGGCGGGACCGGCTGCTGGGGTTGCGCGCGGAGCTGCACCGCGATGAACAACCCAACAAAGATGCAAAGTGGAATCACCGCAAGCAGAAGTCTTCTCATGACAGCCTTCCCCTCTTCAGATGGCTCAACGTAGGGCTTCTCCATTCAAGACAATCGCTCACGCCCGGCCGGGACACCCTGAAAGACGAAAGGGCTCGACGGCTGCGGAACATGAACTTGACACCTGAAACCAGAAAATTGAAGCATTTCCAATCAGAATACTCCCTGCCCCCCGACCCGGTCAACGCCATTCACGGAGCGGTTTTCAGAGGGCTCGGGAAATCCTTTCAATGCTCTCCCCAGGATCTTGTGCTCACTTCCGAGCGAACCAGGGATGTTTGGAATGCACGGATGGTGGCAAATGGAGCTTCAGAGGTTCAAAGTCCTCTGCCGCTGGAAACCGCCCTAATGAAAAGATGTCTGAGCCGGCAGTGATAACTCTTTAAGACCAATGCTCACTCTGCTATTATGGATCATAGAAGAGGGTTGTTTCAGATCTTCCCGCAGGTCGTTGCATTGGGGTGGATGACAAGAATCTTTCTCGAATGATGTGACTGCAATCCGGATGGAAGGGCGGAGTGAGGGATATGCGAGCTTATGGCTTGCCTGGACTCACCCCGAAGGCCGGACGCATCGATGAGTCGGAGGACTCTTCTGCAATGCCTTGTGATCGATCTTTCGTGGAAGGCTTCTTCTGAACAGTCCCTCATGGCCCTCCGGGCCGCCCTGACCATGAAGAGGAGGCGGCACGAAGCGCTCTTGAGCTCGAAACCCGAAACCCGAAACTTCTCGTAGCGGACTGAATGGATAAGAAAGGTATACCGTCAGAACTGCACCTTGAGGAGCTGGAGAACCTTCGAGTGCATGCCCGAAGGTTCGAGTCTGTGGCCCTTGGCTCGAGTCCGTCCCTGGATTCGGAAATGGCGGAGATCTGCCGCATTGCCACGGATGTCCTCCCCGACCGCTTGTTCGCCAAGGATCTTGAGGGGCGTTATGTTCTGTTCAACGACGCCTCCTCCAAATACTGGTCCCTTCCTCAGGATCAGGTACTGGGGCGCACGGATGCCGAGATCCATACCCTCGAGATCGCCGATACGTTCGCTCGAAGCGACCGTATGGTATTCGAGACCGGCGAGCCCGCTGTGGTTGAGGAATACGTAACGGGCAGGGACGGGGTGCCTCGGGTGTTGGCGGTCATGAAAGTCCCCCTTCGCAACACTTCGGGAAAGTTGTGGGGTCTGATAGGTATTTCCAGAGATATCACCGAGTTGAGGCGCTACCAGGAAACCCTCCAACGCCGGGATGCCATCCTCAAGGCCGTCAATAGCGCAGCAGAACAATTCTTGCGCGACGGTTTCGAAGTGTCCACCTTGAACAAGGTGCTTGAAATGTTGGGGGCAGCGGCGCAGGTCAGCCGTGTGTACGTGTTCGAGAACAGACGGACCGGAGAGGGGATTCTGCTCACCAGTCAGATCGCGGAGTGGGTGGCCCCTGGAGTCGAACCGCGGGAAGACAACCC
>CAZEOY010000691.1:0-2290 GCA_964513835.1 uncultured Syntrophobacteraceae bacterium | reverse complement strand
ATCGGGATGGGGGGCTCACTGATTATCAGCTCAACCAGGACTATTGTCCGGGAGACGACGGCTTGACTTTGTTTTTCCATTATCAGGAGAGGATAGTACCCGGCTGGTTGGACAAGCCGCTGAAATGGAGAACCCCATCGAAAAGCTCTCTGGAGAGAGTCCTCCAGGTATTTCCCGGGCCGGACTTTGTGAAGCTTCTGCCTGACGGGCGCCTGCCGGACCGGGATGATTTCAAGCTATTCCTCGACGATCCGGCGGAAAGAATCCGAAGGTGGGACGAGGTCTCCGGAACGAGCGAAGTCCTGGGTGAGACGTTTATCAACGATGTGGAATCAGGTAAAATTAGACACTTGGTCCAAGCGCTTTAGAGCATGACATTGAGAGGAAAACTCTGGTTTAATGCAGCGATACGCGAGACCAGAGAGGCAACTAAGGATGAACAGACCTTCTTGGCATGAGTATTTCATCATGTTGGCCAAGCTGGTGAGCGTCAGATCCACCTGCAACTCAAGGAAGATCGGCGCGGTTATTGTCAGGCATAACAGGATATTGGCCACAGGATATAATGGAGCGGTTCATGGCGCGCCTCATTGCATAGACCGGGGGCCGGACTTCTGCCTGAGGCGTTCCATCGGCGCGCACGATGCAGAAAAGTACAATTACTGTATTTCAAGCCACGCTGAGGTAAACGCCATTGATCAGGCCGCTCGGTTCGGGATTTCTTTGGATGGCGCGGTGCTCTATTGCACTCTGGAGCCGTGCAACTGGTGTTTCAAGCAGCTTATTCAAGCCGGCATCAAGGAAATATACTTCGAGGAACCTTACGATTCCCGAAACAAGGATTTTGATTTGTACTGGCGGCGAATCATGCAATCCCACGAGGGCCTCGAGGTCTTTGAACAGGTCTCCGTGTCCAAGGAGGCGCTGGATATGGTGATTGAGGTGCTGCACGGTTCGTCTGCTCGCAAGATTGCCGCGACCTCGCCGGACCAGGAAGGAGACATGGATATTGAGGCCTTGGCTAAGCTCCTGGGAGACGAAGGTGCTGACGAGTCGGGACCCATACCGAAAGGTGTGCGAAAGCTGAAATTTTAGGAAAAGCCATGAAGATCGTTGCGGTGGAAAGATTCCCGGTGGATTCTCTGATCGAGAGGCTCAGAGAAGTCACCATGCTGAAGGCTCCGGATATAAAGGTGTACAAGCATGCCTTCATTTCACTTGAAGACATAGCCGTTACAAACCTTTCTCCGCCTCAGAACTACATTCTGCGGGAAGAATTGAAAAAGGTTCGTGAGCTAAAATGGGCCCTGGAAGAGCACGGAGTGGACCTGTTCCGGCTGGACGGATTTGCCAGGCTCACCCTCGACGGATATGACGAGCCGGTGGATGTTCTGCCGCCCATCGTAGAAGAGTCAATCGAACGGGACGGCACAGTCCACTTCATCGTTAATGACGGAATGCACCGAGTGTACATGGCATGGCGTGAGTGGGTGATACCGCAGGTTGTGCTCATCCGCGGTATTCCTAAGGACCTGCCGTACTATGCGTACCCGGTGCCTGGAGGATGGAACCATATAGAGGAAAGGGACGACCTCCCGCCCGGATACTTGAAGAAATGGCATCGGATCAGCAATTATCACGCGCTGTACAGAAACTTCAATTCAGCCTTCAGCAATGTCGGCGGCCCCAGACCGTTCTTTAACAAAGGGTGATGTGCGAGCATATCACCCTGGCGCAGGCCCATAGGCGTTAACTTAAGAGCAGTTTCATGAGTAATGTGCCCTTCAGACTGTTGGGGCGCCGTCAAAGTCCCCCTTTGCCAAAGGGGGATTTAGGGGGATTTTCAATAGGTTAGCTTGAAATCCCCCCTAACCCCCCTTTACGAAAGGGAGCTACAAATCGCTAAGTTAGCGCCTGTGGGCACAAGCCGGGGTCCAGTCCCCTTTTGCACGTTGAATTGATTCACGCCAACGGCGTGACTGGATTCCGGCCTGCGCCGGAATGACGCCATCACGCTATCTCCAATATGGGCCGCCATGCTCCTTATCAAGTGCGCAGGGCTCTCGTTGAGGACAATACTTCATGGAACAGACTTTTGGACCGATCCGATTCATTCCTGGAATCAATTCAGGCAAGTATCCACATTGCCATTCCCTTTACATAGAGGCTGATCAAAAGGTTCTTGTCGATCCTGCCTCTGATAGAAACAGACTCATCGAGCTTCGTGACGGACCCGGAGTGGACGCGGTCTGGTTGTCACACTGGCATGAAGATCATTTCAAGGATCTGG
>CAZEOY010000690.1:0-2297 GCA_964513835.1 uncultured Syntrophobacteraceae bacterium | reverse complement strand
GGTCTATTTTCCGTTCACCCCGATGAACTTCGGCATGGGGCTGACGCGGGTCCGGTTTTGGGATTACTTTGCCGGAACCGGGCTCGGCATTATCGTCGGGACGTTCATCTTCACCTTTTTCGTGGGAACGGTCAAAGAAGTCTGGGTGAGCGGACAATGGGGAGGATTGCTTTCCTGGAAGGTTTTTCTCTCGGTTGCACTGTTTGTCTTCTCCTTCTTCATTCCACGGATGGTCGAGAAATGGAGAGGTTCTGGAAGCATGGAAGGGGCGTGACGTCCGGTGGGAAGGGGAGATCGGGCTCATGGATGATGTCGTTGCGCTTCGACCTGGTTTCTTCTTCGGTTCTTTCGCCCTGATCGCTCTGGCGGAAAGCGTGGCTCCTCGTCGCCCTCCAACAACCTCCAAGAGGAGACGAGGGTCGATCAATCTTGCGATCATCGCCCTCAACCCGCTTTCCGTGCACCTGGTTTTTCCGGTTCTGCCCAGGAATCCAGAAATACGCTCTTCCCCTGGATCCCGGCCATCGCCCTGACGGCTATCGTTCACACACCCTCACAGGTCAAATGAGTATTGTTCCAGGGCCTGGCGCCGACCACTGCAGGCATGTGCCATGAACCGCAGCCAGGTGTGAGTTGGGCACAGGTGAGCGACTCTCGTCGGGGTTTGCGTTGACTTGAGTCAATGCGCTGCTTCATAAAGAAGATAAGAATGTCAGCATCCCTTTGATCTTCTTGGGAAGTCCCCGGATCGTGAGAGGGAGGCAGCCGTTCTTCATCCTGGCGGGCATGGAGTGGACCCACACAAGGTTGAGCAAGAGGACAATATTCTGTTTCCCCTTGCAGAAAGACTGCTTCCGGAAGCCAAAAAGGCCGAACTGTCCCGCGGATTCGAGACGATCGAGATTGAAAAGATCGGCGCCGGCAGGCATGAGGAGTTCCACAAGATGCTGGACCAATTGGAGCATGTGGTCCTGGGGTGAATCTGAGTGATGAGTGATTCACCATGGTTTTGACCAAAGAATCGATCACGTTGTGTTCTGCTCCCCGTTACTTGCCATATTATGGTGACTATTCATAACCTTATGAATTTATTCAGCTAATATCTAAGCTAAAACCTGATAGGCAACAGCCAACCGCTGACCAAGGAGGTGTCCGGAGGATGAATGTTCACGTGCTGCAACATGTACCCTTCGAGGGGCTGGGGAGCATTGAGGCGTGGCTTGCAGAACGAGAAGCGGTCACGAGCGCGACGCGTTTTTTCGATTCGCCCCGGCTGCCCGAGTTGGCGGAGCTTGACTTGATTATCGCGTTGGGAGGTCCGATGAGCGTCAACGACGAGGCGGAACTGGCGCGGTTGAAGGACGAAAAGCGGTTCGTCTCGGATGCAGTCCGAGCGGGGAAAGCCGTGCTGGGAATCTGTCTGGGCGCTCAGCTCATCGCGAGCGCGCTCGGTGCCCGCGTGTATCCCGGTCCCCACAAGGAGATCGGCTGGTTCGATATCGAAAGCACCTCCGATAGCTCCCAACTGTTCCAGTTTCCCAGAACGGCCACGGTTTTCCACTGGCACGGAGAAACGTTCGACCTGCCATCGGGGGCGTCACGGCTCGCCCGCAGTGTCGGCTGCGAAAATCAGGCGTTTCAAATCGGATCGAGAGTGATCGGCCTCCAGTTCCATCTGGAGACAACCCCCGAGAGTGTTGAATCCCTTATTTTCCATTGCCGAAATGAACTGGTCGAAGATCGATTCATCCAATCCGAGGAAGCATTGCACAGCGTTCCGAAGTCCAGGTATACTGGCGTCAACGCGCTCATGGCCGAAGTGCTGACCTATGTGACGCGTTGAACGGACACCTGATCAATCCCCGGGACAAGCTCGGAAATCGTGTTGCCGAACCGTACCTCCGTCAGCAGGAAGAAAGCTTATTTGACCATTGAAGACCAACGCGCAAAGAGAGGAGTTGTCCTGATGAACAAGCGATCCATCAAGGATGGGATTCACTGGATGGGAGCCGTCGATTGGGACAGGCGTCTTCTCGATTCGCTCATTCCACTTCCGGATGGCACCACGTACAATGCCTACCTGGTTGAAGGCAGCGAGAAGACCGTCCTGCTGGATACCGTCGACCCACCCATGGTCGACGGTTTCATGCGGCAATTGGACGGGATCCGGAAGATCGACTTCATCGTCTCTCACCATGCGGAGCAGGACCATTCGGGGTCCATTGTCCGTGTACTCGAGCGATACCCGGGGGCGAAAGTGATCTCGACCCCCAAGGCCAAGGGGACGGCCAAGAAAA
>CAZEOY010000689.1:0-2301 GCA_964513835.1 uncultured Syntrophobacteraceae bacterium | reverse complement strand
CGCCTCAACGGCGCAGGCTGTTCAACTGGCGAGGAAGGATGCCAGGGGAGCTGCCATCTGCAACCTGTATGCTGCGCATCATTATGGACTTGGGATCCTGGCGGAGCGGATCGAGGACCATGGGGGAAACATGACGCGGTTTCTGGCCCTGGGTGACCAGGTCAGTTCACCCACAGGAAGCGATAAGACATCGATCCTCTTTGCAGTCTCAAATCAGCCCGGCGCCCTTCACGAGGCACTGGAAGCCTTTGCGGCAGCTTCGGTGAACATGACGCGCATCGAATCCAGACCAAACCGGGTGTTCCCTGGACAATTTCTGTTTTATGCCGACCTCGAGGGGCATTCCGAGGAAGAAGGGTTGGCTTCGGGGCTCACCGCGCTCAAAGATCACGTGACATTTCTAAAAATCCTGGGTTCCTACCCCCGCAAAGACCCGAGGAAGCCCATTCGGCTCGAAAAGGAATGGATACGGGCCTGATGGGGAAGGACCAAACGGCATCCGCCCTTCACTGGAAAGGTCACCAGAACCAGGAAGGATGATCTTTGCAGGAAATGAGACATTGAGCCAATGAAGCCCTCCCTTTGTGGCTGCCTCGTACAAACCTCCCGTCAAGAGCTCACCAAGGCTCTCGATCACCCCGGGCTGTCTCTTCTCGAGTGGAGGCTGGACATTTTCATGACGGCGCACTCGATGCAAGAGACGGTGGAGGCTCTCGAATTACTGAGAGAACCCCGGAGACTTCCGGTTCTCGTCACCAACCGGCCGACTCGGGAAGGCGGCCTCTTCACCGGGACTGAGGAAGAGCGGACCGGGATCCTCGAGAAGGCGGTGGAGGCCGGGGCCGAATGGGTGGATCTGGAAATGGACGTCTGCCGGGAAACCGTCGCCCGCTTCCAATCCCTTGGAGCTCGAGTTCTCCTCAGCCACCATGATTTCTCTTCCACTCCTGACGACGGAGTTTTGAGAGAATGGGCTGAGGAAATGGCAGCATACCGACCTGAGGCACTCAAAATCGTGACCCAGGCCCGATCACCGGCCGACAACCTGCGGGTTCTCGGCCTGATCGGATGGGCACATGAAGCGCTCCATCAACTACCCATCGCATTCTGCATGGGGCCTTTGGGACGATGGAGTCGGCTGGCGTGCCTTCTCCTCGGCAGCCCCTGGACTTATGTTCAGCTGCCCGGCCAGAATGCAGCAGCGCCTGGCCAGCTGAGGATGGATGATGTCAACCTGCTCTGGCGCTTCTTTTCTTCCGACGAATCCGTAAGGAGCATCGGAGGGCTCCATGATATGGAAAGACAGCTGCAGCAGGCAGACAAACTGGCTTCCATCGGACAGCTGGCTTCCGGCATCGCACATGAAATCAACAACCCTTTGAGCCTGATTCTGGGATACACGCAGCTTTTGCTGAGAGACGAGCACGAGAGCTCGGAAAGGCTGGAGGACCTGAGAATCATCGAGAAACATGCCAGGGCATGCAAGACCATCGTCAGAGACCTGCTCAGCTTCGCACGGGGCGCACCTTCCAACAAGGGGTCGGGGCACCTGCATGCCTGCATCCAGGAGATTCTTGGGGTGGTTCGACATCAGTTCGAGCTGGATGGCGTTCGCATCGAAACAGCCTTGGATGAAGCCATGCCGACGATGACACTGGATGAATCGAAGATTAAGCAGGTGTTCATGAATTTGATGATGAACGCAAAACAGGCTATTAAAGATAAAGGGATCATCAGGGTGATCACACGGTTCGACAGTCAGGCGGCTGTGGGGATCTTTGAGGTGCAGGACACGGGGTGCGGCATTGCGAGCGAACACCTCCCACGCATTTTCGACCCGTTTTTCACCACCAAGGGAACCGGAGAAGGAACCGGGCTCGGGCTCTCGGTCAGTTATGGCATTGTCAAGGATCACGGTGGGGAGATTTCCGTCCGGAGCGAGCCGGGGAAGGGGTCCACTTTCACAGTGGCTTTGCCGGTTGCGGAGGATCAGCAGGGAGCGGCATGAAGAGTGAAGTGATTCTGGTCGTCGATGATGAAGAGGACATGTTGCGCCTCTTGAAAAGGAGCCTGGAGCCGGAGCTGGGCTGCCGAGTCATCACGGCTTCGTCGGGCGAAGCGGCTCTCAGGATCCTCAAAGAGCAGCCGCCGGACCTGGCTCTCATCGACATGAAGATGCCGCACATGGACGGTATGGAACTGCTCGAACAGGCACGAGGTCTGCACCCCTGGCTCACCGTCGTCATCATGACAGCCCATGGATGTATCGAGCTGGCCGTCCAGGCCATAAAACTCGGAGCG
>CAZEOY010000688.1:0-2303 GCA_964513835.1 uncultured Syntrophobacteraceae bacterium | reverse complement strand
GGAAACGGAGTCAAGGCCCACCAGATGGACTCGCTTTTCCGCGCACAGGTCGGCAGCCTCCCGGGACAGAAAGACGAAGTCCTCAGAGAACACGCCGCTTCTGCGTTGAGCGCCCGAAGAGTTGCGCGTTTTGAACAAAAGCGCTTCGCCCGGCCTGATTTCACAGCCGAGCAGTGCTGAGGCGGGAACAGCTTCAGGATCGTCGACCTGGATCACATGCGCGGGAAAGATGAATTCCCGCACCTCATACTGATCAATGGTTTTGCCTCCGGAAACGAAATGAGCCGGGGCGTCCAGATGGGTCCCCGAGTGGGCGCTCATCTCCAGCTGCGCCAGATCGTACCTTGCACCTCCCCCGATGGTGCAGACCATGGTGCGGGCATAGGGCGTGTCACCGGGATAGTCGATGTTTTCAGACCCCAATAGCGTCGTGATGTCGTAAAGGCGGCCGATGTTCATTTTGGCGAACCTCCCGTCCAAATCAGTCATGATGCGGGACCACCAGGGCTTGCATACAATGCTGAAGGCGTTTCCATCCTCATGGAGCCGATGCGTCCTCAATTGCGTGGGTCGGCAAAAGGGGTGCCTTCAATGTCACCCGCGTGCCCTGACCCGGGCGGGATTCGATGGTGACCTCGCCTCCCATGTGGCTCAGTCGCTCCCTGATGCTGAACAGTCCAAATCCCTCCTTACCGGGGCCGAAACGGCTGCTCGAAGCCGGGCCAAACCCGACTCCGTTGTCTTCCACCCACAGGAGAATGTACTCCTCCTCCCGCCGTGTCCCCATGAGGATGTGCCGGGCGCCTGCATGTTTGACGGCATTGTGCAGCAGTTCATTGGCAGCTCTGAACAGGAAAGCCCTGAGGTCATGGTCGAGCGGCTTGGGGATTCGGTCATCCGAATAGCGGACGTTTATCCCATGCATCTTTTGAACATTCTCCGCAAGGTACTCCAGGGCCGCTTCGAGCCCGAGCTCATAAAGAACGGGCGGACTGATCTGAAAGGTCAAGGAACGGGTCTCCGAAATGGCCTGATCGACATACCCTCTGATCTGCTCGATGAGCTTCGGCCATTCCGATTGTGGATGAACCCGGCACAACATCCCCAGTTTGATCTTGGATACTCCGAGGAGCTGTCCCAGGCGGTCGTGCAGGTCCGCAGCGAGAAGACGCCGCTCCCTTTCCTCGACTTTTGACAGCTCGAATGCCAAAGACCGAAGCTGACTTTCGTACTCCTGCACTTGCCTGGCATGGTCTTCAAGCGATTCCGCCATGGTATCCAGGGCTTGAGCCAGTACGCCAAGCTCGCCGCTCTCGTAGGACGATCCCGTGCGTGCATCCATCTTTCTCTGCGATATCTTACCAGACATCGCCACCATGGCCCTGACGGGCTTGATGACCAGCGCGCTGCCACCGAGCCAGACTGCGGCAAGCGCCAGCACCGTGATCACCCAGAGGCCAGCCGATTGATAGAGCAGCATCCGGTTGGCGTTGCGGTACAAGCTTTCCGTAGGAGTCCCAACCACAACAAAGAGGCCTATATCCACCTGGCTTGAAAGGGGAGTGAAAGCGTAGAGCGTGTTCATCCTTTTCGAATCCTTCACTTCCACGGTCCCTCTGCCCTCCTTGCTTATGGCCCTGAGGATTGTGGATTGCAGCATGGGCTCGGCGTGACAGTCTTCGTGGATGGAATAGCAGCCGACCGTGTTCCCTCTTCGGTCGATCATCATCAGCTCGAACTGCCTGGCTGGCTGGAGGTTGGCCAGGGGGCGGCTGAAATGGCTCAATGCGACAATGGAAAAAACCAATCCCTTGACATCCCCCGATGGCTCAAACAGGGGATAGCTGATGGCGATACCGGCTTCTGCCTCCGACTCCATTTGACAAGTCGCCATGGCGAAATCGCGCTCACGGATGGAATGCCTGAACCAGGGCTCCCGCGCGAAAGCCGCTGGTGCTTGGATTGGAAGAGCACTGCAGACGAGGTGTCCGTGCGCGTCCAGAACACCCAGATTCCGGTAGCGCGAATACTCCACGATCAACGATTCCAGAAACCTCGAACATGCACCTTCATCCATTGCCTGCAGCTCGACGGCCCTGGAGAGAGCAAGCAGGAATTGCCTCGAACGCCCAATGAGCTCCTCCATATCCCGGGCCATGAGAGTGACAAGCTGAATGAAATCCTCACTCAGATGCGATAAGGTGGCTCGTCGTTCCATGACGTAGTTGCAGAGCATCAACCCGGACGCCAATGCCATCGTCATGAGAATGAGCGCCGCCAGCCTGACCCGAAGGCTTTTGAAT
>CAZEOY010000687.1:0-2305 GCA_964513835.1 uncultured Syntrophobacteraceae bacterium | reverse complement strand
TCAGCTCGAGAGGCTGCGTCGCGAGATCCTCAAGCTCATCCTTCAGAAACATCCGCTCAACTGCTATGCCTGCGAGATCAACGGCGGCTGCCAGTTGCAGGATCTTGTGCACGCCTACGACATCGGACACAACGATCTGCATGCCTACAACATTCGCCCCATTGAATTCGAACCGGAGCCCTATTCGACTCCGCTGATCAAGTACCACCCGCAGCGCTGCATCCTGTGCGGCCGGTGCATCCAGGCCTGCCTGGAGATCAGTGAGGTGGGAGCGATCAGTTTCAAGGGCCGTGGGGCGAGCACAAGGATCGCACCTGTCATGCCGACCGCAGAGTTCAAGCCGGAGTGCATCTCCTGCGGCGAGTGCATGTCCGTATGCCCCGTCAACGCACTCACCGAGGCTTCGGGGCGGACCAGGGGCAAGGCGTGGGAGACGACCCGTGTGAGAACAACCTGCACTTACTGCGGGTGCGGCTGCCAGTTGGAGCTGAAGGTCTACAACAACCAGGTGACGGGCGTGAATCCCTTTGAGGGTGGGGTCAACAAAGGGGCACTGTGTTCCAAGGGGCGGTTTGGCTACGATTTTGTCAATCATGCGGACCGTCTGAAAAGGCCGATGATTCGGCGCAACGGGAAGCTGGAGGAGGTGTACTGGGACGAGGCGTTCGAATACTGTGCGGAGAGGTTCGTCGAAGTCCTCGGCCAGCACGGTCCCGAAGCCATTGGGGGATTGAGCTCCGCCCGCTGCACCAACGAGGAGAACTACCTTTTCCAGAAGTTCATGCGAGGTGTGCTCGGAACCAACAACATCGACCATTGCGCCCGTCTCTGACACTCGGTCACCGTGGCCGGTCTGGCCGCAGCTTTCGGAAGTGGTGCGATGACCAATGCGATGGGTGAGGTCGAGGATACGGATTGCATTCTCATCACGGGGAGCAACACGGCCGAGTGTCACCCCATCATTGGCCGTATGGTCAAGCGGGCCGTCGATCGCAAGCGGGCGAAGCTGATCGTCGTCGATCCTCGCAAAGTCGAGCTGGTCAAGTTTGCCCGCATCTGGCTCAGACCCCGCCCCGGTACCGACATCGCGTGGATCAATGCCATGGTGCACGTGATCCTCGAGGAGGGTCTTTGGGACGAGGAATACGTCCGGAATCGCACGGAAGGTTTTGAAGCGCTGAAGGCCTGCGTCGCGGATTACTCGCCCGAGCGTGCCGAGGAGATCACGGGAATTCCGGCAGACGACCTGCGCCGCGCTGCACGCAGATATGCCGAGGCGCCCAAAGCCATGATCCTTTACGCCATGGGAATCACGCAGCACACGACGGGAACCGACAACGTCAAGGCTCTGGCCAATCTCGCCATGCTGTGCGGAAATGTCGGGATTGAGGGCGGCGGTTTGAACCCGCTCCGCGGGCAGAACAACGTCCAGGGGGCCTGCGACATGGGTGCACTGCCCAACGTGCTGCCGGGCTACCAGTCGGTCACCGACGAAGCGGTCCTGGCCCGATTCCAGCAAGGATGGAATACAGGGGTGCGCCTCTCGAACCGGATCGGTTTGACCGTGACGGAGATGTTCCCAGCTGCTTTGGAGGGAAGAGTGCGAGCCATGCTGATCATGGGTGAAAATCCCGTGCTCAGTGACGCCAATACGTCTCACGTCAGGAAGGCGCTGGAGTCCCTCGATTTCCTGATCGTGCAGGATATCTTTCTCACCGAAACGGCCCAGATGGCTGACGTGGTCCTCCCGGCGGCCTCCTTTGCCGAAAAGGACGGCACGTTCACCAATACCGAGCGTCGTGTGCAGCGCGTGCGCAAGGCCCTGGATCCTCCGGGGCGGGCCAGGGCGGACTGGGAAATCATCTGCGGGCTGGCAAATTGGGTGAGCAGGAAGATCCAGGCCCGTCAGACGGCGTCGAGCGAGGATGAAAGCTTTACGCATCCTGTACGGCCTTTTTCCCACGGGTATTGGGACTACAAATCGGCGGCGGAGATCTTCGATGAGATCACGGCCTTGACCCCTGCCTATGCGGGGATGAACTACGACCGACTGGAGCGGGGTGGGCTGCAATGGCCGTGTCCCAATAAATACCACCCGGGTACCCCCTATTTGCACAAGGACCGCTTTGTTCGGGGAAGGGGCAAGTTTCACGCTGTGGAATATGCCCCGCCGGCTGAGGAACCGGATGAGGCCTATCCCTTCTTCCTCAGTACGGGCCGCATCCGCTTCCACTACCATACCGGCACCATGACGCGGCGCTCACGGGGGCTGAATTGTGTTGCTCCCGAGGGGTTTGTGGAGATG
>CAZEOY010000686.1:0-2308 GCA_964513835.1 uncultured Syntrophobacteraceae bacterium | reverse complement strand
GATGCCGCCGAAGGCGGCGCAGGTGCCGATGGACACGCAGGCGGCGGCCTTCTCGCCCAGCTTGCGGGTCCACTCCAGCATGGTGATGCCCTTGCCGTCCTTGCGCTCGCCGATGGTGTTGTAGAGGCCGTCGGCGGCGGTGGCCACGCTGCCCTCGACCAGGAGCAGGTACTTGCCGGGGGCGTCCTTGTAGGTCTTCTCGATGGCCTCGATGGCCATGTCGCCCGAGGCGGCCATCACGGTCTGGTGGTAGCGGAGGCTGATGATCTTGAGCAGGACCTCCTTGATGTCGGGGTGCACGGTGTTGAGCAGGGACACCGAGCAGCCCGTGCACGCCGAGCCCGCCAGCCAGATGACGGGCGGCTCCCCGGCGGCAGCCTTTTCCAGGGCGTGGGCGATCTCAGGCACGAAGGTCTGGGAAAGCCCCAGAGCTGCGGCCGAGCCCCCACACAGCTTCAGGAAATCTCGTCTGGAGAGAGCCATCTGTGAAACCTCCTCACTTTGGGTTAGTGGTTGAGTTCAATACGTCCACGCAGCACAAGCAAAATCCCTGCCATATGGGGCAGGGACACTCCCAGAGCTTATCGGCACTTCGGGCCGCAGGTTTAAGGAAGGCCAAGTCATTTCCTGCCCAAGCGAATGTTTACACAACATGATGTGCAAGTATCGGCCAGGCTCAAACGGCACGCCTGTTGGCGGCGCCTCAAGGGTTCAGGGCTACCAGTTGGACATCCGGTGGAGCAGGAGCGGAAGCATGAGGGGGCAGGTCGCAGTCTCTGCCTTGGAGGTCGCGTCGGCTTCTTCCGGACTGCTTCACGTTGGCACTCGAACTATACTCACGAAGACGCTGTGTGACAAGCAAAATCCCGCCGCGACGGCTGAGCGCCGAGTCATTTTTCCGCTTGACAGGGGTTAGGGTGCAGAGTAAAAGGGCTGAGCGGTGACATAGCCGACCGCCCGCGTATGCTCCTTCTGGGGTCGGTCCCTTCGGTTTTTGTCCGGGCACAAAGGCTAATGGCGGTCGTTCGAGCGGGTCTGAGGACGCCGCGAGTGCTTTCTTACCTATAAAGACCGAGGCGAGGTTCTATGGAGACAAACTCAACGGACAGGGGAAGGGGCGGCAGCATGCTGGCCTTCCTGGTGGGCTTTGCCGCGCTGCAGGTCGTCGGCTGGTTCGTCTTCCCGATGCTGCTCTACGGGACCAAGACCCAGCCCCTGAACTTCAGCCACAAGGCGCACGTGGAAGGGGCCGGGATGAGCTGCGAGGAGTGCCATCCGTTCCGGGACGACGGCTCCTTCGCAGGCATCCCCAAGACCGAACACTGCAAGTCCTGCCACGAGGCGCAGATGACCGAGTCGGCCGACGAGGCCAAGCTGGTCAAGGAGTACATCGAGCCGGGCAAGGAGGTTCCCTGGCTCGTTTACGCCCGCCAGCCGGACTGCGTGTTCTTCTCGCACGCCGCCCACGTGAAGCGGGCCGGCATGGACTGCGAGACCTGCCACGGCAAGCACGGCGAGACCGACAGGCTGCGGCCCTACCAGTACAACCGGCTGACCAAGTACAGCCGGGACATCTGGGGCAAATACATCTCGGGCATCGCCGC
Source organism: uncultured Syntrophobacteraceae bacterium (assembly GCA_964513835.1). Taxonomy (GTDB): domain Bacteria; phylum Desulfobacterota; class Syntrophobacteria; order Syntrophobacterales; family Syntrophobacteraceae; genus JALOOX01. The sequence continues at coordinate 704 of CAZEOY010000686.1, read as the reverse complement.
CTTCAAGAAACACCAGTCCGACAGCATGAAGATGGACGACTGCGGCGACTGCCACAAGAAGCAGGGCACGTCCAACGCTTGCTTCGTCTGTCATAAGTAGAGGCGGGGGTAGGCATGAACATAGACAGAAGAACCTTCGTGATGATGGGGGCGGGCGGCCTCGTCGGGTTCCTGTTCACCCCGGTCAACTGGAAGATGATGGACGACGCGGCCATCTGGACCCAGAACTGGCCGTGGGTGCCGGTGCCCGAGGACGGCGCGACCACCTACGTCACCTCCACCTGCAAGCTCTGCGCGGGGGCCTGCGGCATAAAGGTCCGGCTCATCGACGGCAAGAGGGCCATCAAAATCGAGGGCGACCCGCAGCACCCGGTCAACAAGGGTGGTCTGTGCCCCCTCGGGCTGGCCGGCCTCCAGACCGTTTACGGGCCCGACCGCATCGCCTCGCCCCTCAAGAGGGTTGGCGAGCGCGGCTCCGGCGAGTGGAAGAAGATCACCTGGGAGCAGGCCATCAGCGAGCTGTCCTCGAAGCTCTCCGAGCAGAGGGCGGCCGGGCGTCCCCAGAGTGTCGCGGTCGTGAGCGGCGAGAGGAGCGGCACCATGCGCCGCTTCTGGGACCGTTTCCTGCGCTCTTACGGCTCACCCAACCACGTGCTCATGCCCTCGCTGGCCCGGGCCCGGGCCGGCGCCCGCGGGGCCGTGTG
>CAZEOY010000685.1:0-2309 GCA_964513835.1 uncultured Syntrophobacteraceae bacterium | reverse complement strand
ACAAGAAGATCTTCTCGGGCCTGGAATGGAACGTCCCCGGCCACGAACACTGCAGCACGGCTGTCGTCGCCGAGGATGCGAGCGCCATCAGTGCCTTTGAGTTCCAGTTCGACAAGAACGATACGGACAAAAGCCGCACGGGCGAGGTGACACCTTATGGAGCCCTTGTCAAGCAGAACGGTCGCGACCCGCTCACCCAAGCTACCAAGCCCGACGGCAATGTCCGTCATCAGGACGCTGTGGCCGGTGCCGCCTGGATGCAGGCTCAATATGACGCCGGCAAGATCGACAATGCCTGGATCATCTGGGCGCATATTGAAAGGGCAGGCGTCTTCAAGACCGGCTCGTCCGATGGCGGCTACAACATCGAGCATTTCAGGGATTTCAACAACGCGGCTCCTGACATCTGCTTCGGCTTTGAAGGGGCGCCGGGACATCAGGTGAACGATGGCCGCGGCTTCGGAAACACTGTGACCTGTGGGGATGATGGCACCTGCACTTCAAGCGACTTTGGCGGCAGCTACGGCGGTGTGGGCTACTACACGGCCAAGGTGGGCGGGCTCTGGGATGCCCTCCTGGGCGAAGGCCGCCGCTGGTTCAACTACGCCAACTCCGACTACCACCGCCATTACACCAACGGCGGCGATGACTTCTATCCTGGCGAGTACCAGAAAACCTGGGTTTATGCCGTCGACCAGGACCGCGACGGGGAGTACTCCCTCAATGAAATCGCCGACGGTCTGCGCTCGGGCAATTCCTATTTCGTGCACGGGGATCTCATCAGCCATCTGGAATTCGAGGCCCAGAACAACAACGACAAAGTCGGCATGGGCGGCGAGCTGCGCGCCCATAGAAAGATAAAGAACCTCAAGCTGAAGATCCGGTTCAAGAGCCCCGACACCAACAACTGCGTTCCTGACGGCACTTACATCCATTCCTGCGCGGACCCCAGAGTCGACCATATCGACCTGATCGCCGGCGACATCACGGGAAAGGTGGCCCCCACCGACCCGAACTACACCAACGCCACCAACGAGACCGCCAAGGTCATCGCCACCTTCAACCGGAAAGACTTCGGGAAGGACAAGGATGGCTACACCACCATCGTCCATCACATCAAAAATGTTGACAAAAACACCTACTTCCGCCTGCGCGGAACGAACCTGGCCCCCAACACCCCCTTTGAAACCGATGCCAAGGGCAACCCCCTGCCCGACGCCCTGGTGACCCAGAATCTCGGTATCGACGGCGCCCAGGAGGCCTGGCTCGACCTGTGGTTCTACTCCAACCCAATCTTCGTCTACGTGAAGTGAGCTTCACTTGACGAGGACCTGATCGACATCTAAAGAGGGGGGGCTCCGTTGAGCCCCCCCTTTGCAGGTTGTGCAACATGGGATCGACTTCACACCAGAGAAGCCGCAAGTTTTCTCATCGAGAGATTCGATGAGCCCGCAGATCACAACTTTTCACGGCATTGTCTTCCTCTCAGGCTTAGCGGGACTCGGCTACGAGATGGTCTGGACCCGCATGCTTTCCGCGGGACTGGGCCACGAGATCGTTTCCGTCCTTGCGGTAGTGGCCGCTTTCTTTTGCGGCATGGCCCTGGGCTCCTGGACTTTGGGCCGCGTTTCGTCGGCCTGCACGGGCATGAGATCAGCGGGACGATGGTACGCCGGGGCCGAGGCTGCCATCGGATGCTGGTCGCTCGTCCTTATCCTTCTGATTCCATGGGCTAACCGGGCTGTGGCTCAGTGGATGGGGCCAGAACCCTCCCCGCTGCATCAGTGGACCCTCTGCTTCTTCGTCCCCTTTGTCCTGCTCCTACCGGCCACCTTCGCCATGGGGGGGACACTTCCCCTGATGAACCGAATTCACCGGGGCCTCCAAGCTTCAAGGTCGCCCATCGGAGGGCTCTACGCAGCCAACACCTTTGGAGCCGTGGCCGGGACGCTGCTCTCGACCTTTCTGATCATTCCCGCCCTGGGCTTCCAGGCAACACTCCTATCTTTCGCGGCCATCAATTTCCTTTGCGCCGGAGGTACCCTGATCGGCACACGCAACACCATTGCCGAACCCGAGCCAATCCCGAAACTCCATCCTGCCGCGCGCCCATCATACCGTCTCGCTTTAACCCTGTTTTTCACGGGCTTTCTCGGCATCGGCTTCGAAGTGGTCGTCGTGCGAGCAATGAGCCAGGCCCTGGAAAACACCGTTTACAGCTTCGCCGGCATTCTCTCCATCTACCTGCTGGGAACGGCCTTCGGAGCGGCAATGTCTCAAAAAATGTACGGCAGCAAGCCCTTCGACAA
>CAZEOY010000684.1:0-2316 GCA_964513835.1 uncultured Syntrophobacteraceae bacterium | reverse complement strand
CTCCCCTCCATGTTTTCAGCCATGGCCCCGTAGCGCTCATAGCGCTTCCTTGCGGTCTTGCGGTCGCCGCTGACCAGGCTCACCGTGAGGCTCGGCCCGTGCAGAGTGCGGAAAGCGCCCTCCCTTTCCAGCCTGTCGGCCTGATCCGGGCGGCCGGCATTCTCAATGAGCTGAAGCCGCCCGCCATCAGTCCGGTAGAGACCGGGAGGGGTGATCTCGCGGATTCGGTCGTGGACCCAGGAACCCGCTGCCACCGGCAAAACGTCGAAAAAGGGCTCGTTTTCGCGCATCACGAGAGGGATTCCGATGGTCCTCAGAGATTCAATGCCTTTCCTGGAGAGAACTCCCTCATCTCCGCACCAGATGGCCTGGGAAATCAGCACGTCTCCCACCCCGAGCGGACCCTCTTCATAAGCTCCGGCACAGCCGATGTTCCAGACCTGCGCGGCCCCGAATGTCTCGAGGATGGCGGCCGTAGTGATGGCTGCGTTGACCTTTCCCAGGCCGGTGGTGCCGATGAGGATGCTCACCGGACCACAGGTCCCGAGGTGCAGGACCTCTCCTCTGAAATCGAATACCCTCGAATCGTCCAAGACCTCGCGAAGGGGTTCCACCTCACGGTTCACGGCCCCCAGAATGGCCACGTCGACACCATCGGCACATTTGACTGACATATTCCTCTGCCACCAGTTCATCGGATGCGCTTCGACCCATCGGTCTCATCATTCGGCGCACCCTATATCTTGAACCATCACTGACCGCGTGAACAGCTCTGTTTCGCTCGAAAAACAGGCTAGCAAAGCGCTCCACACCTGTCAAACGCGATGCGGCGTCCTGGAGGAGCTGAAAGATGCGCTGTTGTCAAGGGCCGGCTAAGTTGCTACGATTCCTGCCTTCAAAGGCAGAGAGATTTTGCATTGAATTGAAAGGATTTTGCTTATTTTATGAATGAATGTTCATGTACTTTTCGCCCCCCTCCCCTCCTGATCGGGCCCGTCCGGGTTGACCCGCCGCTGATTCTGGCCCCGATGGCCGGGGTCACGGATGCGGCTTTCCGCAGGGTTGTGGCGGATCATGGCGCCGGTATGGTCACATCCGAGATGATCAGCGTGGAGGGTCTGCGCCGTGAGATGCCCGCCACATGGAAGCTGGCCCGCCAGGAACCCCCGCTTTCAGTGCCCCTGGCGGTTCAGATCTTCGGGGGTAACCCGGAGGCGGCTGCCGAGGCAGCCCGTAGGCTCGAAGATCGCGGAGCTCCCGTCATCGACATCAATGCCGGCTGCCCGGTGAGGAAGGTGGTGAAGCAGGGAGCCGGTGCGGCCCTGCTTAAAGACCCGTTCAGGCTGCTTCAGGTGGTCGAAGCGGTCAGGCGGAGTGTGAGCGTCCCGGTCACGGTGAAGGTTCGCCTCGGCTGGGACGAAGGTTCGATCCACATCCTCGATACCGCCAAACGGCTGGCGTCGGCCGGAGTCGACGCCATTGCCGTTCATGCGCGAACGGCGGTTCAACATTACAGCGGCCGGGCGGACTGGTCCTGGATCCGGCGCATCAAGGAGGTCGTGCGGATTCCGGTCATTGGCAACGGTGACGTGACGGATGTCGTGGGTGCCCGGTCCCTGCTCAGGGAAACGGGGTGCGATGGGGTGATGATCGGAAGAGGTGCCATGGGGAACCCCTGGCTGTTTGGTGTGCTGGCCCATCGATGGAGGGGGAGATGCGGAGAGCAATACAACCCAGGCTGGCAGGACTTCCGGCGGACCGTTCGGGGTCATGTGGAGCAGTTCCTCGAGGGTCCCCCTCGGCCTGCAGGGCATCTCAGGAAGATGCTCTCCTGGTATTCGAAGGGGTGCCCCGAAGGGGCCAAACTGAGAAACCGGATCACCGAGGTCAGGGATGTGCGTGAAATGCTGGCAGCCTTCGATCATTGGCTGGAGTCGGTTGAAGCCAGCGGTGCGGAATTCCTCGCGGTGAAGCTGGGTGTGCACGAAAATTCGGAGCCATTCGTTGATTCGGAAGATGAGGTCGGAGCAGCATGAAGGTTTTCGTTGCCAAGACGGCTGGTTTTTGCAAGGGCGTGAGAGACGCCCTCGATATCACTCTGGAAGCCATTCAGAAGCGGACCATCAACGAATCCATCTGCACGTACGGCCCCTTGATCCACAACCGGCAGGTTCTTGCGACGTTGGAGGACAAGGGAATCCGCTCCGTGGACCGCATCGAGGACTGTGCTGACAAGAAGGTTGTGATTCGGGCTCATGGCATCCCGCCTCACGATCGGCAGACTCTCCATAACCTGGGGGCGACACTGCTCGATGC
>CAZEOY010000683.1:0-2321 GCA_964513835.1 uncultured Syntrophobacteraceae bacterium | reverse complement strand
ATGATGTTTCCACAGGCATCCAGAAGGCAGATCCCTTGGGGGGTACTCTCCATGATCTGCTGGGGCAGCGGAAAATCCCGCGAGGTCTCCGGGGAGGCAGGATGTGAATGAGTTTTGCCGTTGCTGATCTCACGACTCAAAGGCTTGATGGGAACGCAGGCTTCTTTAGGAGTCAGGGTCCACCTCAGCAAGAGACTGACGATCCGGCCGATGAGCTCCCAGTTTCGTCTATCCTGGTTGGAAAAGCGACGGGGATGGGTGGAGCTGATGTTGAGCACCCCCAGATCCATCAGGGGCAAGCAGACCATGGATACGGCGGATGCCATCGACCAGGTCTCGGAAGGAAACACGTCACTCATCCCATTTTCCAGAAAGAATGGAGATTGCATTCGAAAGACCCGGCCGGCAATTCCATGATCGGGGCCAAAGAAGTGTTTTGGTCTGTGGCTCTTGGCGCTGTCACCCCCAAGGAGGTCGTCCACGCTGTACGCGGCTTTGAGACTGAGGTGTTTGGATGCAGGATCCCACAGGACGATGGAGCATTCCTCGAAGTCTGTTTCCTCTATAATGATTCGGACCAGTCCTTCGCAGACGTTACGGTCGACCGCCGGTCCTTCTGATTCAGAGGGAAATAGATCTGCAAGCCGCTGAATCATCCCAAGGAATCTTTTGGGCTCCTCATTGTGCTCCAGTGAATCGAGCAGATCCATCCGGAGGATCTTGCTCAACCATTCATCCATGGGTGTTCCCCTATCTCAATAAAGTCCAGAGCTGATCTGCTTCAGCCCAGACGCCCTCAAGGTTTTCGCAGTACGCCTCCCATTCGTTTTCCGGGATGAAAAGGTCCTTGCGGTAATGAACCGTGAACTCGTCGTCGAGCAGATCGGGATCTTCTCTGCTGTTCACTAGGATGTCAGTAAGGGCGACGAGTTTCACTTCTGCTTCGAACGCAGGGCTCTTCTCCGGGAAGTGGTGAAACCCCATCACCATCTGGAATGCCTCGGGGAGATTCCAGCGGATTGCCAGCCACTTGCCGACCGCTGTATGAGTCAGCCCATACTCGAGCTCAGCGTACCAAAGAGGTATTCTTCCGTTCTGCGACAATTGACAGATGGCCCGGTAATGCTCTTTGAGAAAACAGGCCATGACGAGGCGGCCGAGGTCATGGAAAAGGGCAAGGATGTATGCTTTTTCCGGGCTGACCCATGGTCTCGTTCTGGCCATCCGGCTTGCCACGCGAGCTGCCGCAAAGGAGTGCTTCCAGAGTCTCTCCCTCTCCTTGATCTCAACGGCATCTTGAGTGGAGCACATGTCCACCAGAAGGGCGCAGAGGCAAAGGGACTTAACCTGCTTACAACCGATCACCATCATGGCTTTGGACAGTGTGGGCACGGTCCCCCTCATGCCATAGTAGGTGGAGTTGGCGACTTGAAGAATTCGCGCCGAGAGCGCCTGGTCGTGTCTGATGAGGCTTTCCAATTCCTCAAGTGAGGCAGCCTCATCCTGGGTGATTTCAAGCAGTCGGTGAAGGGATCCTGAAAGACAGGGCAGGTCCCGGATTCGAGCTACCCTGAGCTGAGCTTCCTGGTCATTGGGTAAACACTCGCAAATCTGCATCAATGGCCCCTTAAGGACATGACATACCTTGGGTGAGTACTTCAACAGCCCAAAATGATTCACAAACCATGTATTCGGTTCGGTATGTATCTAAGTCGGCAGGGGAGTTGGAAACATCAAAAGCTTTCTAAGAAGTACTCTTCCGAAAAGAGTGAGAATCTCGTTGCTTCGTGTGGGTGACGAGATTCCCATTTATGGCAAGAACGAAGATGGGAAGCCTCAGACAGGTAGCTCAACAACAGGGTTCTGAGGGAGAAGAGCGCACACATGGCTCAGTTTAGAGTCTGTCCTGGGATCTTTACAGGATTCCGGCTCCAGTTCATAAAAGGGAACGCCAGCGCAGGTGAAGATCGTTTTGTAAGTCATTATCACGGGTGTTAGAATGTTCATGGACAGGAAGAAGCATCGTTTCATCCCAACGCGTTGAAATGGTAAACGTGAACCGGTCGACGGAGAAGATGTGGCGCATGGATCGCCAAAGTCTGCGGAAACGCCTTTTTTATGATCGCAAGGACTATGAGCTCCTGAAGATCGTCAATGACGTCCTGAGCCGTGAGGACCCTCGCAGTCTGAAGCAGTTGCTGATTCCCTATCTCCATCCCCACGGGATCAAGGAAATGGCTGCTTCCACCGGTCTGCGGATCGCGTATGCCGTGATCAAATTGTTCCACTCATTGGAAAGGAAGAGCGCCGAGGACCGGCTG
>CAZEOY010000682.1:0-2322 GCA_964513835.1 uncultured Syntrophobacteraceae bacterium | reverse complement strand
CACCGGATGGCCATCCTCACCAACGCGGGTGGGGTCGGGGTGATGGCGACCGATGCGCTCATCGATCGGGGGGGGCGCATGGCCGACCTGTCTTCCGAGACCCTCCTCCGATTGGATGGAGTGCTCCCCTCCACCTGGTCACGGGGAAACCCCGTGGACATCATGAGCGACGCCTCGGCCGACCGCTACGCCCGGGCACTCGAGGTGCTGCTGGAGGACCGGCAGGTGGACGCCGTTCTGGTCCTGAGCTGTCCCGTTGCCGTCGTGTCGGGCTCCGATGCCGCGGAGGCCGTAACCCGGACGTACCAGAAGCGCCTGAAGAAGCCCAAGGCCCCCGTCCTCCTCACGAGCTGGCTGGGTGAGAAGACCGCCGCGGAAGCCCGCCGTATCTTTTTCGAGCATCGCATCCCCACTTATAAGACCCCGTACGATGCCGTTCGGGCCTTCACGCACCTGGTGCGCTACCAGAAGAACCAGGAAATGCTCATGGAGACCCCGCCAAGCATTCCCGAATCCTTCGCGCCCGATGTGCAGACGGCTCTGGAAGTGATCGAGGAGGCCCTCGCCCGGGGGCGCCAGTGGCTCACGGATGCTGAAGTCCGCTCCATTCTGACCGCCTATGGCATTCAAGCCACCCCGCTGCCCCTCGCACCGCAGACTTCGCGTCACGACGTTGACCTGCCGAGTGCAGAAGCCGCCCCGGACCCCGGGCATTCCACGGCTTCGGTCTCCCCACAGGTCGGGCATGAACTGATGATCCACGTCGTCGAGGATGCTCAGTTCGGCCCGGTCATCCGGTTCGGACACGGCGGCAGGCATGCCGGGGAGATTCAGGACCGGGCCGTGGCCCTCCCCCCCCTCAACATGCACCTCGCCAGGGAGGTCATGAGCCGAACGCGCATCTGCAGGCTCCTCAAGGGCGGCAAGGGCGCAGCTTCCGCGGACCTCAGGGGGGTCGCCCTGAGCCTCGTCAAAATCTCTCAACTGGTGTGCGACATTGCGGAGATCACCGAAATCGAGATCAACCCGCTGCTTGTCGGTGAATCGGGCGTGCTGGCTGTGGGGGCCCGCATCCGTGTGTCCCGATCCGCCATCTCGGCTTCGGAGAGGCTGGCTATCCGACCGTACCCCAAGGAACTGGAGGACCGGGTCGCCCTGGGGGATGGTGAGATCCTGCAGATCCGGCCCATCAGGCCCGAAGACGAGCCCGGGTTTCTCGACATCGTCGAGAGCCTTAGCCCCGAAGCCCGGCGCATGCGATTCCTTCATCCCATCGAGGAGCTCTCGCACCAGGAGGCCGCCCGGCTCACCCAGATCGACTACGACCGCGAGATGGCCCTGGTGGCTGCGTCCACCAACAGCTCCGGGGGTGGAGGGCAGAAGCTCTACGGCAGCGTCCGCATCATCTGCGACCCGGACAACGAGCACGCCGAATACGCCATCCTGGTGCATCAAGAGGCCGCGGGCAAGGGGCTGGGAAAGCTCCTCATGCGGCGCATCATCGACTACGCGCGAAGCCGCGGCATCCGGGAAATCTCGGGGCAGGTGCTGTGCGAAAACATCCCCATGCTCAAGGTCTGCAAAGCCATGGGCTTCACCACCCGGCGCGACGTGGACGACCCCGGGGTCATCGTCGTTTCGTTGAAACTATAATCATACAGCACCTGGAATCAGGCGGACTCATCACGAACTACGACTGCACGTCGCGATGTCGACACTGCATCTACGGATGCAGCCCCCGGTGGCTCGATGATGTGATCGATGGTTGCAGCGCCGACCGATCGAAGTGGCTGGAGGTTCTCAACGCCCCCCGGCTAGACATTTCGTTTCTTAATCGGTATATTTTTTAATAAGTTGTGTATTAGGATTCTACGGGCTCTGGAGGCTATTCAAGCGGTTCTTTCTTTTTTCGACTCTTTGCAGCTCTGTCACCGATGTCGAAAGCATAGAAGCTGAGCTCTACAGGAAGGTGAGGTCGGCATGGCACAAGTGAAGAGCATCATTCGGATTTCCGATGCCATCTGGGAGATTCCGGCCACCTACAAGGAAGGCATGCGGGTCCCTGCGCGCATCTACGCAACGGAGAAGTTGTTGCGCGATATGGACGAGGGCGTCATTGAACAGGTGACCAATGTTGCCACCTTGCCCGGTATTGTCGGGTACTCCTTCTGTATGCCGGACGGTCACTGGGGGTACGGCTTCCCCATCGGCGGGGTGGCCGCGACCGAGGTCAATGAAGGCGTGGTCTCACCTGGAGGTGTAGGCTTCGATATCAACTGTGGGGTTCGGTTGATTCGGACCAATCTCACTTGGGCAGATATT
>CAZEOY010000681.1:0-2323 GCA_964513835.1 uncultured Syntrophobacteraceae bacterium | reverse complement strand
CTCAAGGCCGCGGCGCTCGAAGCCTTCCACTACGACACGCTGCTGGCGTTCCTCCGGGTGTCAAGGGTCTCGAGGCGCAATTTCGCTTCGACCCGGAAGCAGGGATAACCGTCCACGGCCTCCGGCTCAGCATGGCGAGCCCACGAAAGCTCCGGCTCCACGGCCTGATATCGCCCGGCGAGGAGCTCGTCGGCCTCCGCCGGCGGGGATGTCTGCTCCCGCACCCAGGAAGCATCCCGCAGCTTGCCGAGAGGGATGATGCTGAGCCTCCAGTTCTCCCAGTCCACTTCCCTCACCTGCTCCTGGTCCAAAACCACGAGGGTGGACGAGCGCTCCTCCTTGACCTCGCCGAACAGCCGCTGCATCCAGCCTCCGGTGAAGCGCACCGTGGTGTCCATCACCATGAGCTTGGGAGCGTAGCCGATCTTCAGCTCAGATTGCTTCTCACCCATGAGAAGCTCCTTGCTTCGAACGTCGTAGACGTAGAGCACATCCGCCGATGCCGGCACAGCCAGGAGCAGGACCCACAGGGCAAGGGCGCACGCCGCACGCATGCTTCCCTGGTGGAACCCGCTGCAACACCACAAACCTCTCACAGCCCGATCATCTTTTTGTGAATCCACGCCCCAATCCCCATGGTCGTCAGCGGAATGCCCAGTCCGAAAAACGACCCCCACAGCAGGCTGCCGCTGGGATCGAACCCTCCGGGCTTGGTGAAATAGAGCAGCAGATTGACACCGATTCCGACATAGAAATAGAGCATATACCATTTCCGCCGGTTGCGCTCCCAGTAGATCAGCCGGGGGTCGTCCTCCCCTTCCGGCGGGGGGATCTCCTCCCTGTGCTCAGGGCTCTTTGCGGGCTTGCTTTTCTTGCTCATCAAGGCTCCAGTGAATGGAATCGGCCCGAAGGCAGCGAATGCGCGCCTCCGGGCCGTGCTTCATGCTCATGCTCCAGCATCTGTTCAGCTAAAGCATGGTCGGCTGACAGGTTGGAAATGCATCACTCATCCGTGCGACATGGCTCTCATATGTCCGGCCTGAGATCCAGCGAGTACTTCTTGATCGTCTCGGGGCTGTTGGGCTTGGAGACGAGACAGACCAGGATGAAGAGCACGAATCCCACGAAGACCCAGTAGAACTGGTGAGGCGTCACGATCCCGCCCTTCTGGCTCAGGAAGAACCAGTGAGCGCTGCCAAGGGCGGCATTGGCATACATCCAGGAAGCGGTGGATGCAATGGTCATGATGATAATGTTGACCATGGCCCCCGTGGTGTTGGCCTTCTCCCACCAGATCCCCAGGATCAGCGGCGGCCCCACGGAGCAGAGGATCACGATGAAGGCGGCCCCGGAGATGTCGAGAACGAGGGCCGGCGGGTTGAACGAAATGAGGGTGCACACGACCAGGACCACAGTCGTCATGACACGCGTGGCCTGGACCGGCTTCTCTTCGGGCCACTTGCTGCCGAAGACCTTCCCGAGCAGGTCGCGGCCGAGCAGCACGTTCAACACCATGGTCCAGCCGGCGGCCGTGGACATGGCGATGGCGAGACCGCCCGCACAGATGATGGCCATGAGGAAGGGGCTGTTCAAAGCCTCCATGGCGGAGATCATGGAGTAGTCGTTGACCGAGGCCGCACCCACGCCGTACAGCGCCTTCATGTGCTTGAGGAGACTCATGGCATCCGTGACCCCCTCAGTCTTCATGAGGGGATGGAGTTGTTCGATGAGGACCCGGGCGCCCGTCCCGATGATGATCAGGCCGATGTAGGTCAGGCCGCCGAAAAACACGGCCCAGAAGACGCTACGGCGTGCCGACTTGATGTCCTGGGCCGTGAAGAAGCGGACAACCGTGTAGGGCATGGCAGAAAAACCGTAATGCCAGGTGAAATAAAAGCCCACGATGCCTGTCCACATGCCCATGAGCGCGCTCGAGGGCTTCTCGTTGACGTAGGGCAGGTTGAAGAAGTTCGGGCTGACGCTGAGGGTCGCTTCCGTGAGACCCGTGAATCCGCCGTAGTGAACCAGGATGAAGATGGCCCCCACTACTGAGGCGAGGGTCATCATGAGTCCCTGGAAAGATGTGGACCAGGTCGTGGAAACCATGCCGCCCCAGTAAATGTAAACGAAAACGATGACGGCCGAGATGACGACCGATACGTTGAAATTGAACTTCAGGATGGCCAGCATGAAGAGGGCGGTTCCGACGATGGAGAGGGTCACGTAGGCGAAGCCCGCGATGATGGTGGGCACTCCTGCGGCGAGGCGCATCCACTTGGTTTCATAGCGGTCCGCGTAGTAGTCGGTGAACGAAGTGGGAGCG
>CAZEOY010000680.1:0-2338 GCA_964513835.1 uncultured Syntrophobacteraceae bacterium | reverse complement strand
CACTCAGGCACCCCTTTACAGCCAGATCCGCCTCCTCACCGAGAACGGTCAGGAGCTTTTCAATCTGAAGTCGGGAAGGTATTCCGAGGACCTGAAGGACAAGAGCGGTGAACCCTGGTTCAAGGAGTCCAGGAGCGCCAAGGCGGGTGAAGTGTCCAATTCCGGGGTGGTCATCGCGGCCAACACCGGCAAGCCCGAGATGCGGGTCACCTCTCCGGTGGTTCTCAATGGGACCCCCCGGGGTGTGGCGGTGCTGAGTCTGGACTGGGACCTCACGGTGAAGATGCTCCAGGGAAAAGTCTACGGGAAGACGGGTTATCCTTATGTGATCAATGAGCGAGGCGTGCTGGTCAACCACCCGAAATACGGTCTCGCCAGTCCCGTCAACATTGGAGATTCCCAACATGGACCGCTTTCGGAGATCGTCAGGGGCTCCATGCTGAAGGGCGAGCAGGGGGTCAGCCGGTATAGCTTTGAGGGTGTGGACAAGTTCGCGGCCTTCGCTCCCCTCATGGTTGGTAAACATACGTATTCCATTGCGGCCACGTGCCCCGTGAGTGAACTTCTGGGGTTGGCCGGTTCCATCAAGGCCAGTGCCGATGAGAAGTCGAGAGAGGTATCCCGGATCGTTGGGGTCAGTGCGGTTGTCCTTGCCATTCTGGGGATGCTGGTCGGCTGGTTTTACAGCCGAAGGATCGCTCACCCGCTTTCGGGCGCCATTTCCGGACTGTCCGAGGGAAGCGATGAGATGGCCCGGTGCTCTGAAGAAATCGCTGCGGCCAGCCAACTTCTGGCGGATGGGGCATCCGCTCAGGCTGCATCCCTGGAGCAGAGCTCTTCAGCGATGGAGGAACTGGCTTCCATCGCACGAAGCAACGCAGACAGCGTCGTCAGGCTTCATGAACTGGGGACGGAATCGGCACAGAGCATGAGGGCGAGCCACCATGCGCTGCAAAAGACCCATGAAAAGATGAATCTCATTGCCAATTCGGGTGAGCAGATGGCCGTCATCAACCGAAGCATTGATGAAATAGCCTTTCAGACCAATCTTCTGGCGCTGAATGCAGCTATCGAAGCGGCGCGGGCCGGCGAGGCCGGTGCGGGGTTTGCCGTTGTTGCCGACGAAGTGCGCAGCCTTTCCAGGAGGGCGAGTGACGCAGCTCGCCAGGCTCAGTCCTTGATCAGCGAGACCCTCCACCACATCAGGGAGGGCCAGGACAATATCCAGGCCACGCGTGACGAATTCGTGAGGATGGGGGATTCGGGCAAAAAGGTCATGAGCCTCGTAGGCGAGATCAAGGAAGCAATCAGCGAACAGACCAAGGGAATCGAGCAGGTCAACCTGGCCCTCCGTGACATGGACCGGGTTGTTCAGATGAACGCGGCTCAGGCCGAACAGACGGCCGCAGAATCCGAGCAGCTGAGCCGCCAGGCCGGGCACATCCGCTCCCTCACCGGCGACCTGAAGCTGGTATTGGAGGGCGACGGAGGGCGGAACAACGGGTACTCCCTCGAAGCGCCTGCGGATCACCTGGACACCTCCGGAACACTTCCACCGTCCACAGGGGGAAGATCGGATGAGCTCCGTAGCGACAGGAGCTCGGGAAAGCTCCTCTCTGCAGGACACAAAAGCTCTCCAGGACATGAGGAGGGACAGCTCGAAGACTCTTAGCCGAACTCTTTGCAACAGCCCTCCGGGATGCGCCGGCGTCTCCGGGCATTGAAATCCATTCGAGCCGGGGCTGCGCATTCCGGTTCGGCGTCCTCGTACGACACCGGGATTTCCAGTCTGCACGCCGGCCTGCAGCCGTTGCGTCCTCGACCCGCCCGGGACAGCATTATCCTTCACAGCACAGGCCCCTACCCTGCCAGGCTTCTCTCCGGCCTGGAACCTGAAATCCGACATCTCCACGGAAAAGGCACGCGTCGACTCCCACGGCGGTGCTCTTGCCGCCGAAGCCATAATCCATTATACGTCAATGAACTGTGAGGGCTTCCGTTGCCCGGGGATACATTGGCTCCCGTTCAGCGTATCGCACACGCAGGCCGCCTGCCGGGACGAGGTCGCCCCACGGAGAGATGGTGCTTCCACAACCTCAGCCGGTTCAAATGGAGATTCGGATTGCCCATGGAAGAAAGAATCAGAACCCTTGGAGTTCTGCACGCAGCCCACTTCAGCGCCCAGCTCGATACGGTGCGCCTGAGAACGGGGAGAGTCACCGAGCGCATCAAGGTGGATCACCCCGAAGCGGCCGCCGTTGTCCCTTTTATCGACTCGACTCACATTCTCATGGTTCGCCAGTGGCGATATGCCATCGGAAAAGAAACGCTCGAAATC